>CAZVFT010000045.1:9225-20515 GCA_964626495.1 uncultured bacterium | reverse complement strand
GGTACTTAGCAAGAAGATAGGAAAAAAGGTCATTCTCAAATTTCCTGTTTCCCTCTCGCCAGGTTAGGGGAGTAAGTGATTCCAGATACTGACTAAAATATGGGTTAACATCTGATGAAGTCATATGTACAGCCCCCCATTTCAACACCAACCTCTTCTGATATAATTCTACCAAATTCATCGTTATATATTTTCAAAGGAGCATTGATGACCTTTTCATTCCTGATTCACAGATAAAGTTGTGATTTTCTCCTGCAGGGTGTGATACCCTGAAGGAGTGCACACGATTTCACACTACTTTATCTGATCAATACCATTTTATTTATTTGATGAAATTCCCTATCACTTTCTAACGACTTTGCACTAAACTTGTAAATGTACATCCCGGAAGAAACCCGATTAACACTATTATCTTTTCCGTCCCACAATATACTCTTAAAACCAGCAGATTCACTTCCTGACACAAGTGTTCTTATCTCCTCTCCGATCAAGTTGAATATCCTCAATTCCACAAACGATTCTTCTGGTAAATCGTATTTAATGGTGGTTACAGGATTAAATGGATTGGGATAATTGTGTGAAAGACTGTAAACCTCAGGTAAACTTTGTTCTACTAATTGCTTCCACTGAATGAGGCTCTGACCTTTTGTATAACGAGAATTTGAAGGACCAGACTTCTGATCTGCAATATCAACTGCCTTAACCCAGTACGTGACCACATCACGGGGTGGTCTCACACCTATATTGAACCATTCATCCAGATAAGTTGTATCTGTTACGACATATACAAACGTGTCCACCTGACAGGGAAAGCAATTAATAGATAGTTCCTTGTACAGATGATATTCCTTAAGATCTGGTTCACTATTTGCATTCCATCTTAAACGTGGATTACCTCCCTCATTTGACAAAGTTAGGTTTTGTGGGGCAGAAGGGACGGAAACAATCAGGTCTATTGCATCATAGGCGTCAATTCTCCCAGAACCATAAAGGCTGTCTTTTCCAGCAGGCCCCAATTCTAGTGCTGATCCCTCGAGAATATCTTTTGCCATTTTTGGATATACATCTGGAGCGGCTTCTAAAATAAGAGCAACCGTTCCTGAAGTTGCTGGAGTTGCCATAGAAGTACCACTCCAGCCTCCAACATAACCACCACCCCATTGAGTTGAGGTAATATTCACACCCGGTGCGCAAACATCTGGCTTCATTAGTCCGGGTGGATAGGGATAATCGTAGTAACAAATTGAGTCACCCCATTCGTCAGCGGGCTTGCACAAATCCCACCACTCAACAGGCCCTCTGCTACTCCATAATGGTCTATTATCGTTTACGTCCGTAGCTGCAACTGTTATAACAAGAGGTACATTCCCAGGTGTTCTTATGTTATTGGGGGGATCATATCCCCCGTAATTATCGCCCTCATTTCCAGCAGCAACACAAATTGTAATACCACTAATTACTCCAGCTTCGAAAACCTGACGATAGGTGGCCTTCTCAGCATCTGTGACTTGGTAATACCTCTTGCCCCCGCTCAAATTAATGACATCCGCTCCATTCTCAAGAGCATATTGAACCGCGCTCCAATAATTTGACGAAGGACCACTACCTACTTCCCAAATCTTCAGAAGCATAAGTTCCGCTTCCGGAGACACACCGGTCTGTGTTCCATTTGTTCCATCTCCTGCGATAGTGCCTGAAACATGGGTTCCATGTCCGTAGTCATCCATTGGATCATTATCCTGGTTAATTCCATCATTCCAATCCCAACCGACTAAATCATCAATATACGTTGTGGGATCGTTATCCCAATCATCATCATCTATTCCGTTCAGGTCCCCCGGATCCAGTATCCAGTGTGATCCATCCCATTCTAATGTATGTCCATCTCCATCGGCGTCTTCCCCCAGGTTATTCCACACATTGGAATGCAAATCCGTATGATTATAATCCGTCCCGGTATCCATAACACCCACAAGTACCCCCTGACCTTTGTATCCGAAATCATTCCATACATCATTTGCCTGTATTTTCTCAATGTTCCAAGTTGTGTCTGCCAGGTCAAAACTTACGTGGTCAAGGAAAACATAGTTCACCCCAGCCAGATTTGAAGCGTCAGGAATCAATTGATTTTGCAGTTGAACAGCAACCACGTTTGCCATGTAAATAGACTTTATGCTTTGAGCCTTTCCATGATCCCGTTGTAAACCCAGAAATGAGAGCACATCCGTCTGAGTATTCGTTGCAAGATTTTTTAGTTGGGAAATTACATAGTTCCTCCTTTCCTGCTTCCCCATTCCCTCAGTTTCCAGTCGTAAGGCTTCCAAATCCGGTTGTGGAGAGAGGTTAATCACAATGGGAATTAGTTCATCGGGTGCCTTTGTTGCCATTTCAACTTGTAGATCTGGTCCTATCTTTTCCATCTGACCGTAGAGGACAAAGGTCATTCCCAGGACTAAAGTACTGGTTACTAATATGCTTCTTCGCATATCATACCTCCTTTCATATGATAACCAGATGAGCAGAAGTTCAAATGAACCAATTTCATCTGATCAGGTTAATCTTGGTGATCCTCACCTCGGACCCGTATTTGATACGTACAAAATAAACTCCACTGCTGACCATGGTACCATTTATATCCTTACCATCCCAACTAACGCTATGATAATCGTGATTCATGACTTTTCCTGTCAATGTTCTGATCTGTTCTCCTATGATGTTAAAAATACCAATTTCTACATAACCTACACGGGGAATGCTAAATCGAACCACAGTTTCTTTATTAAAAGGGTTAGGATAGTTTGGAAAAACGGTAAATGTGGATGGTATCAGGTCTTTCTTATCATCTTTAGTAGAAACAACAAACTCCCTTTGATAAACACTTTCAAAGTCATAAAAGCCTGCGTAAACCGTGTGTGTGTCCACGGCTATTGAAGCTACGTTAAGGCTGGGAAGTCCCTCGTTATTCGCTTCCCATTCTAATCCACCGTTGTCGGTATGAAATACTCCCCCCCCATATGTACCTATGTAGAGATGTTGGGTATCCACAGGATGAACTCCCAAAGCAGTTATCTCTAAATTCGTTAAACCTGTGTTGATCACTGTCCAATCTTCACCACCATTGGTACTTTTATACATTCCTTCTCCTTCAATGCCTGCGTAAATGATTTCTCCATTTTGAGGATCTACGGTAACAACTTTGTACCGGCTGCCAACGTCAATAAAACCCAATGTATCCCATGAAGTACCACCATTCTCGCTCTTATAAACGCCACCGCCCCAGCTACCCATGTAAATGGTTTCGCTTAGTTCTGGGTGAATGGCAATAGGACCGTAATCTGAGATTTCTGTAGACATCGTGTCCCAATTTTCTCCCATGTCATCACTTCTCCACCGGGAAGCGTATACTCTGCCAGGATCACTTGGAGCTATGTTAATTGGTATTTGGCCTGGTGTTTGAAGTCCAGTCAACACCCAAGTGTATCCATGGTCTATGCTGCGATACAGCAACTCCTGCATAAAATCGGTATCAGTTGAAGCAAGAATAATTGACGTTTCTTCAGGGTTTGTCTCAACAGTAAGGGGATAATAGAGTCCTTTGTAAAGCCACTCACCATAATCATAATAAAACACACCAAAACCTGCTGCCGTGTATAGTAACCCACCGGAGATGCTGAAGTCAAAAACAGGTGTTCTGCTGAGTCCATCAAAGTGTTGAACCCACTGGTAGGATTCATCATAACTTTTGTAGACACCGATCTGTGTCCCGATATATGCTTTGCTATTATCCGTTGTATTCACTGCAATTGCTGTTACATCCTTTGAACGCCAGCTCAATCCATTGCCTATATATGTCCATGTAGATCCTGCATCTGAACTCTTATGAACACCATCTCCTCCAGCGTAGATGGTTTGGTGCTCAATTGGGTCTATAGTCAGGACGTCCACTCCTGTAAGACCTGTAGTAAACCAGTTGTCACCTGCGTCTATTGACTGTAGCAATTGACCATTAACACATGCGTAAACAATAGTCGTATCACTCCAATCAAACATAATGTCACCAATGCCGACATTGCCCTCAAATCCAATATAGTCCCAACTTTCACCCCCGTTATACGTTCGGAAAAGTCCATCCAAGAATACACCAATAATCAATTTTTTTGGGTTGACAGGATTCATACCAATAGAAACAAATGATCCATGGGGAAATCCTGTAGGGATACCGTTGTTTATTGCTTCCCAGTTTTCTCCATAATCTGTACTCTTCCAGATACCATTGTTTAACATATCTCCAGCATAAACGATGTTTGTGTTAATGGGATCAACAGCCAGTGACCAGGAATCCCAAATCCCCAGATCTTCCATGTAATCCCACGTTTCACCTCCATCCGTACTTCTCGATTTACTGGCATAGACCCTCTGGGGATTTTGGGGATCTACTGCAACGGCGTATGTGCTCTGTGATGGAGGGAGATATTCCCAGTGTTTTCCACCATCTGCGGTTTTATATAGTCCACCTCCTGCTTCCACTGCTCCTGCATACAGAGTGTCAGGATGTTGGGGATCTATGGCTAAAGCATGAACAATGGCAAAATATGGACCGTCCATAAAAGACCAAACATCATTAGCTTTTACACCAGACATATAACTATGAATGACTAATGTAATTAATAAAAGTACTTTAATAGTTGTTTCTTTCACATTCAATAGACCTTCAATCCTTTTAATAATAAATTGGCTTTGTATTTTGAGCTATCTGTTTATATGATGCTTCCAATACCTCCGCTAACTTTTTCTTATTATTCTGGTACTTAGCAAGAAGATAGGAAAAAAGGTCATTCTCAAATTTCCTGTTTCCCTCTCGCCAGGTTAGGGGAGTAAGTGATTCCAGATACTGACTAAAATATGGGTTAACATCTGATGAAGTCATATGTACAGCCCCCCATTTCAACACCAACCTCTTCTGATATAATTCTACCAAATTCATCGTTATATATTTTCAAAGGAGCATTGATGACCTTTTCATTCCTGATTCACAGATAAAGTTGTGATTTTCTCCTGCAGGGTGTGATACCCTGAAGGAGTGCACACGATTTCACACTACTTTATCTGATCAATACCATTTTATTTATTTGATGAAATTCCCTATCACTTTCTAACGACTTTGCACTAAACTTGTAAATGTACATCCCGGAAGAAACCCGATTAACACTATTATCTTTTCCGTCCCACAATATACTCTTAAAACCAGCAGATTCACTTCCTGACACAAGTGTTCTTATCTCCTCTCCGATCAAGTTGAATATCCTCAATTCCACAAACGATTCTTCTGGTAAATCGTATTTAATGGTGGTTACAGGATTAAATGGATTGGGATAATTGTGTGAAAGACTGTAAACCTCAGGTAAACTTTGTTCTACTAATTGCTTCCACTGAATGAGGCTCTGACCTTTTGTATAACGAGAATTTGAAGGACCAGACTTCTGATCTGCAATATCAACTGCCTTAACCCAGTACGTGACCACATCACGGGGTGGTCTCACACCTATATTGAACCATTCATCCAGATAAGTTGTATCTGTTACGACATATACAAACGTGTCCACCTGACAGGGAAAGCAATTAATAGATAGTTCCTTGTACAGATGGTATTCCTTAAGATCTGGTTCAATATTAGCATTCCATCTTAAACGTGGATTACCTCCCTCATTTGACAAGGTTAGATTTTGTGGGGCAGAAGGTGGTGCGACGGCATAGTAGGCATTGATTCGTCCCCAACCTAAGTATATATCTTCCCCTGGGTAGGTAGCATTGTTTACGTCCTCTGCGGACTGTTCAAGAAGGTTCCGGATATCTAACGCTGTGTAATTGGGAAACCTGGAAAGGATCAAAGCTGCCAGACCGCTGACATGGGGCGCTGCCATGGAGGTTCCTGGTAAATACCCATATGTTTGACCAACATAGTAAGGGTAACCGTTTAGAGTTACACTATAGTTAGGCGTTGTGGAAAAGATATCACCCGGATCCACAGGATAACCTCCATCATGGGCACCTCCAGGGGCTGCTACATTTATCTCAACTGCTGATGGCTCGTAAGATGAATACCATGCTCGCTCATCGTCGTATTGGGTAGCCGCCACGGAAATAACACTTTCATAGCCGTTTTGGTGTTCTTGATGCAATTCGCCCCAAAATGCGTACCGAGCTGGGTATATTACTCCTTGACTTCCGGAGTTACCTGCAGCATAAGACTGAAATACTCCCATGGAGTCTGCATAGTGAACACCCTCTTCCTTCGTTTGGGAGTGGCTCCCCCCGCCGCTGTAGTTTATTATTTGTGCTCCACTGTCAACGGCAGCATAAACACCCTCTTTAAAATCCTGGTGGGATGCAGATCCTGCAGCATTGAATACCTGAACGACAAGAATTTTGCTATTCCAGCATACCCCGGCAATACCAGTATCATTATTCGTTTCTGCTAATGCAATTCCCGTAACGTGGGTTCCATGTCCATTATTATCTTGGACTGTTCCATCTGTTTCACTGCTTACGTCTGGACCGAGGATAATCCTGTTAGCATCGTTCAAATCAGGATGTGATAGAGAGCCATTTTGCATGGGAATACCAGTATCAAGTATGGCCACTAATATTCCTGAGCTTCCGGTTTCATAATCCCATGCCTCAGGGGCATCGATGTCCGCATCGGGAGTTCCGCCAGGCGGATCCTGACCAGTGTTGTTCAAAGCCCATTGATGGGGATATGTAGCGGGGGAAGTACCAATATAATAGGGATCATTAGGATTGGTTTGGAAGACATGATCAACCAGATTGGGCTCAGCGTACCTGACAAGAGGACTCTGTTCAAGAACCTCAATGGTTTGGAATAAATCGGCTTCTAAAGGAATTTCCAATAGACCAATATTGAGCCTATCAAATTCTTCGACTACTGTGGCGTTGTTTTGAACTAACAAGCTAACAACATCAGCTGGGACTACACCTGGGGCAAGCCCGATTAGAATCTGCCTTTCCACATATTCAACTTCTTCCCCATTCCAGAACCCGGTTAATATATTTCTGTCCCCCAATGTTTGAGAAACAGCGGTGGTAGATATTAACAGCACAAAGCACATTGATGCTGTTATAGCTGATCTCAAAGTCGACCTATTGAATTTGTCTGAAAACATGATATTGTCCTCCTTCCTTATAGTGGTAAGTAAAATAAATTTCCCGGATTAAATTTTTTGTTTCAAGGCATTCACCTCCTTTCCGATAATTTAGAATTTGATGGTAAGGTTTTTTCGTCAATTATCACCCCCTTTCTGAAAAATATTATCAATTTGATTTCCTACTTGATGAATAAAAGCTTTTTAGTTTTTGAAAAGTTTCCAAATTTAAGATTATAAAGATACAAGCCACTCGCTACCTTTTCACCAGCATCATCTTTCCCATCCCAGTAAACTGAATATTGTCCTGCCGGTTTATATTCATTGACCAAAGTGCGGACAATTTGTCCCCGGATGTTTATAATTTTCAAAGAAACATGGTTTGCCTTTAAACCCCCAAATTTTATTAATGTCCTTTCATTAAAAGGATTGGGGTAATTTTGCAATAAAGTATAGATGTTTGGTAGTATATTATCGTTTTCAGGTTGGGGAATTGCTGTAATCTCTTCAGACCACTCGAAAACACCGGTTCCAAATGAACCGACATAAATTATACTATGATCTTCACCTTCACCGATATCAATCGACCAAAGATAAGGATTGGCGGGAACGTTCAATGAATCCCAGGTTTCCCCTCCATCTGTGGTGAAGCAAACGCCACTCCCATATGTTGCCGCATACAAATAACCGCTGTTCTCATCGAAGGCTAAATCGAGTACCCATTTATTGAGGCCGGTTCTGGTCCACGTATCCCCCCCATCCGGGCTTTTCCAAACGCTGTACGTTCCCAAATAAATATTTTCAGGATTAAAGGGGTCTATGGCAATGGAGTAGTGTGATGTATCTGTTTCCGTCCTTATTGTCGTCCAATTTATGCCCCTATCGCTACTTTTTTGTACTTTTCCGGAGATCTCAAGAAGATACAATTCATCAGAATTTTCTGGGTTTATTGCCAGGTCAGTCGCTTCGCCTAATTCCACTATATCCCATGTATCGCCGCTATCGTCCGAAATGATCAGCCCCCCGGTATGTACTAAAAGCCACCACCAGACTCCATATACTCTTTCAGGAAATATAGGATCGAAAATAATATTCCAAACATCAGATCCATCGAATAACATCTGGGTCATTTCCCATGTCTGTCCTCCATCTGTGCTTTTATGTACCAATGGCGTAAAAATGGCGTTATTGTAGCTGGCAATAACCAGATTTGAATCAATGGGGCTTGATGCGACAGATTTTATCCCTGATGTCTCACCACCCCATAAGGTGGTGGGTGTCCATCTGCCATCTCTTTTGACATAAAAGCCGTCCTCTGCCCCAGCATATATCAGTTCAGGATTGAGCGGTGATACCGATAGCCCCGTCACAAGGGTGGCTGGAATTCCTATTAAAGACCATTGGTCACCCCCATTCGTCGTTTTGAACAGTCCCTTTCGATCCGTCCCAGCATAAAGGATATTGGGATCATTTGGATCCATTGCTAATGCTAATACAGCAACCGGTTCCGGTTCGGGGAAAAGAATAGTAGGAATTTCCAGACCATCATTCATAGGAAACCAGTTGAGGCCCTGATCTACGGTTTTATACATACCGTACCACGTCCCGGCATATAAGACATCGGGATTGTCTGGCGAGATTACCAATGCGAGCACTTCATTCAAAGGATATTCTGACTGCAAACCCTCATTTCGAGGTATCCAGGATTCCCCATTATTAAGACTAATGTAGACCCTATTACCAATAAAAATATCACCGGCCGAAACCACAATCAGACTGAATGTATCGGTTGAAACTACATCAAAGGCCCTTATGGTTGTATCTGGAAAACCGATTTGTTCAAAGGAACTTCCACTATCTGGACTTCGATAAAGCCCGTTGCCATAGGTTCCCACATAAAGCGTGTCCAGGTGTTCCGGATCTAAAAGAATATGAGTTGCGGAAGGGAGGTTCGGTGCAATATCTTGCCAGTTTTCTCCCCCATCGAATGAGGCTAAAAGGCCACCACTTACAGGTGAAGCATAAACCCTACCATTCTTAGCTGTGATAGCGCGCATCGCACTATCATCGATAATTTGCCAGTTTTCTCCAGCATTTTGGGTTCTATAAAACCCATATGTTGAATAACTACTTCTGATGCTGATGAACATTGTATCAGGGAATACTAAATCAAGTGCCAACGCATGAATAGCGGTGTTAGGACTCGGGATATCAAAATTTAATCCTTCATCGAGGACCTCCCAGCTTTCGCCATCATCACTGCTTTTCATAAGTCCAGTAAAGGGAGCCTGGTTAGCGGCAATAACAGTATTTGAATTATCTGGAATGACAGCAATTTCAGTAACTATTCCTCCTGGGGGGCCTGATAGAATCCATTCTTCCTGACAGTACAGAAATTCAGGCTCCAAAATAAAACAAAAAAATGAAAGAAAAATTGCCAGTTTTCTTATGAATTTCAATTTTATATTTTTCACTTATGACATCGTCTTTTGTGCTACCTGCCCATACGAAACTCCCAATACCTCCGCTAGCTTTTTCTTATTATTCTGGTACTTAGCAAGAAGATAGGAAAAAAGGTCATTCTCAAATTTCCTGTTTCCCTCCCGCCAGGTTAGGGGGATAAGTGACTCCACGTACTCATTAAAATATGGGTTAACATCTGATGAAGTCCTCTGAACAGCACCCCGTTTCAATCCTAACCTTTTCTGATAAATAAAGTATGTCCGGGTATCAATGTTTAGTTTCTTACACAATTCAGGTGCGTTTCTTGTCCGCTCAAGATGGAGGTTCAACAAACTCTTGTGGAAAATCTCCCGAATCTCTTTTAACGTCTTATTCATAGCAAATTCGAAGACCTTCTCTTTCACATCTACATGCGGAATCCTCTGGTTCATCCTTAAAAACTCAATGTATGTATACAACAGCTTCTTTCGGAAACCTATAATTCGTAATCCAATATCAATCTCTTTCTGCAACTCGATATACCCCTGGGAATAAAAGTGATCCGCCATACCTATTTCAATCAATTTCTCGTAGCTACTTCCTAAGTAATAATAGTCTTCAAAGACCAGATCCCTCATCTCATATCGTGTCGTTAGTTGTAATGATTGACTGTATTGTTTGACAGCTTGATGATAATTCCCAGATTTGTAATCTATATATCCCATATTTTCAAGAGCAAGACTCATCTGATATGACGAGAGATTTTTCTGGAGAAGTTCCATATATAAGGACTTTGCCTTTTCATAGTTTTTCTGCTGGATCCACATCCATGCCTTGTCATTCATCACATCATATTGATAATTGATCAGGGACTGATCAACTGCGATATTTAGGGCTTCATTAAAGCATCTATTAGCATTTTTGAAATCACGAAGGTGAATGTAAATCGAACCTAAATGCCGCTTAATACGAGCAATTCTAACCACATTACCTGTTGATTCATAGTACCGAAGGGACTCGTTCAATATTTCAATTGATATATTGGAATCCGTATATTTGTGACATAAACCAATCTGAGTTTTAATCCTCCACATCAACAATTCATTCCTTGTTGTATTAAGTGCTACCTTAAGAATAGAGAGAGCTTCTTTTTTATAACCTAACTTTCGAAGTAGCATTGACATTTCTGAATACACAAAAGCCTTTATCTCCGGATTTTTACAAATACTTATGGCTCTTTGGAATGAGGAAAAAGCTTTCACATAGTTCCCAACAAAGGTGTGGACTCCTCCAAGACTTGCCATCGCTGCTGACTTGAGATCAGGATCAGAAATGGTTTTGATCAGCTCAAGTTTTTCAAGGGATTTATCTGGGGATATTACATTACAGTCGTAGATGTCATTGAGAACCTCCATATAGTAATCAATAAGTACATCACTTGTTATTTCGCTTTCCGAAACAAGAGAACCTGGTAATAGGATAAATTGATTTACTTCATGTGATAACAAATTAGTCATTTTCATTGGGTCCACCTAATAGTGGGGTAGTTGTTCCTGATGTTGTCATTAGTGCCGAACCACCTTCATTAACCCAAACCTTTTCTGTAACTACAATGGTATTCTGACTAATTGAAACCCACTCTCCTGTTTCATTTAGATATTCAACATTTACCGGATCAGTTATCTCAA
>CAZVFT010000045.1:0-9125 GCA_964626495.1 uncultured bacterium | reverse complement strand
TTTCAAGAGACTGTACTTCTGATGATTCATTTGATAGAGGATTAAGACTGTTACTATCTGAACAAGCAATAAACCATAACAACGATGAGAGTAGTATTATAATCGATTTTGTCTTCATAATTACCTCCTATATTTAGCTTTATTTAACCACCAAATATAACTTATGGTAATATATTAGTATAATCAAGCGGTATTATATTATATAATATAATTTATTCTCTATTGCAATTATATATTTCGTTATTTAGAAGTATTTTTAACAGAAATTAGTTTAACATCAGCAATATAGTTTATTTTCAAGAAGTCCGACTGAATAGGTCGGACTTTTTTCTTGCACTCTCAATTTTTATTGTATAAATTTATACGACTTATTTTATCGGATTTATAACATGTTAAAACTAACAAGAAAAACAGAATACGCTCTTATCGCTCTCAAGCATATGAAACAGAAAGCGGATCAGAAGATTACTACCACAAAGGAAATCGCCGATAACTATAATATTCCCTACGAAATCCTGGCGAAAACGTTGCAGCATCTTGCCCGTACCGAGATTGTAGAACCTATCCACGGTGCCCATGGCGGATATCGGGTCAAGGCAGATCTAGATAAACTCACGCTCACTGAACTGTTTGAAATCCTGGAAGGTCCCATCGGGCTCGTGGATTGTCACCTAAATATCGATTGTGGTCGGATTGAAACCTGTGATGTCAAAGCTCCCATCAGACAAATAAACAAATCCGTTCGTGATCTACTGAATAAACTTACCGTTCAGGATGTGGTAGGACAATGACCAGAAAAAAATCTGTAAAGCAAAAGCATAAAGCTCTTGAGGGTTTTACTAATCAACAATACAAGTACGGCTTCGTCACAGATATTGATGAAGATACCTTTCCGCCCGGTTTGACCGAAGACGTAATCAGGAATATTTCTGCAATAAAACAGGAGCCGGAATGGCTTCTAAAATGGCGGCTAAAAGCCTATCGTCACTGGGGAAAGATGAAGGAACCCAAATGGGCAAAAGTTGAATATCCGCCCATTGACTATCAGGCAATCAGCTACTATTCTGCTCCAAAAAGGAAGAAAGAACTGGAAAGCCTTGATGAAGTGGACCCTGAATTGTTGGAGACATACAATAAACTTGGGATTCCCCTGGAGGAACAGAAAATGCTGGCAGGAGTTGCTGTAGATGCTGTTTTCGACAGTGTCTCAGTTGCAACCACCTTCAAAGATGAGCTGGCAAAACACGGAATTATTTTCTGCCCCTTTTCTGAAGCCGTACAGAAACACCCAGACCTAATAAATAAATATCTTGGTTCAGTTGTACCATACACAGACAACTTCTTTGCAGCATTAAACTCTGCAGTTTTCAGTGACGGATCATTTGTCTATATCCCAAAAGGTGTGCGATGTCCTATGGAGTTATCTACCTACTTTCGAATCAACGCTTTTAAAATAGGTCAGTTCGAACGCACCCTCATTGTAGCAGACGAGGGAAGTCACGTCAGTTATCTTGAAGGATGCACAGCACCCATGCGGGATGAAAATCAGCTCCATGCTGCTGTCGTTGAGCTTATCGCTCACCGGAACGCCACCATCAAATATTCCACCGTTCAGAACTGGTATCCAGGGAATCCAGATACTGGAAAAGGAGGGATTTATAACTTTGTAACTAAACGAGGAATCTGTAAGGAAGAAAATTCAAAGATATCCTGGACACAGGTAGAAACTGGTTCAGCAATCACCTGGAAATATCCCAGTGTAATTCTTAAAGGAGATAATTCTATTGGAGAATTTTATTCTGTGGCTCTTACCTCTCATTTTCAGCAGGCTGATACGGGGACAAAAATGATCCACCTTGGGGAAAATACCCGCTCCACAATCATATCGAAAGGAATCTCCGCTGGCAGGGGTCAGCAGGCGTATCGCGGCTTGGTATGGATTTCGAAAAACGCCAACAATGCTCGCAATTATTCCCAGTGTGACTCTATTTTGATTGGTGATAAATGTGGCGCTCACACATTTCCATACATTGATGTTCGAAATCCCACGGCTCAGATGGAGCACGAAGCTACAACCTCAAATATTGGCGAGGATCAACTTTTTTACTGTAATCAGAGAGGGATTTCCAATGAAGATGCGGTCTCTTTGATTGTGAATGGATTCTGTAAGGAAGTGTTTAAGGAGCTCCCGATGGAGTTTGCTGTGGAAGCCACAAGACTGATGGAAGTAAGCCTTGAAGGAAGCATTGGATAATGAGCAATTATTTAAAACGTAATTATGCTTAAAATTAAAAATTTACACGTAAGTATTGAAGGGAAAGAAATCCTGAAGGGAATCAACCTGACGGTGAATGCCGGTGAAATGCACGCAATAATGGGTCGAAACGGTTCAGGAAAGAGCACACTTGCTCAAGCAATCGCAGGACGGGATAGATATGAAGTAACCTCTGGTGAAATCATTTATAATGGACAAAATTTGTTCAATATGAATCCTGAAGAGAGGGCTCTGGAGGGAATTTTTATGTCATTTCAATATCCCGTGGTGATTCCCGGGGTCAATAACACCTACTTTTTGAAATCCGCTCTAAATGCTGTCAGAAAACACCGTGGAGAGCCTGAATTGGATGCTATGGATTTTCTGTCTCTCATCAAAAAGAAAATAAAAGCCGTTCATATTGATGAAAAGTACCTACATAGAGGCGTAAATGACGGTTTCTCGGGTGGCGAAAAAAAGCGTAATGAAATACTCCAGATGATTACCCTCGAGCCTATGATGACTATCTTGGATGAGACAGATTCCGGCCTCGATATTGATGCCTTGAAAATCGTAGCGAATGGCGTCAATAATTTCCGCAGCTCTGAAAGGGCATTCCTCGTTATCACCCATTACCAGCGAATATTAAAGTATATAGTGCCAGATAAAATTCACGTTCTGATGGATGGCAAAATTGTTATGTCTGGCGGAAGCGATTTAGCCGATAAACTGGAAGAAAAAGGGTATAGTTGGATTGAAAAAATGGTGGAAACCCCCCAATAGACCCATGACCGGTAAAAGTTCCCGCAATCAAAGAACTACTATTATGAACCATTACCAATCCGCATTTCGTGAGAGGGAAAAACGTTTTTTAAATCAGCGTCAATTTATTCATCTATTACGTAACGATGCCTTTAATCAATTTATGGAAATGGGATTTCCAACCACCCGTACAGAAGCGTGGCGAAGCACTAATGTGTCATCTCTAGTAAAAATTCCTTTTACCCTGCCAAATGGAGAAAGTGGTGCCATCAACAAAGAATTTCTAGATTCTTACCTCCTGCAAAATTCTCATCGGATTGTTATTATAAACGGTAAAATTTCATCAACGCTATCTGACTTTGACCGCCTATCAGATTCCGTGACAGTCCAGTCTCTCTCCGCTGCTATACAGGATTCACCTGAACTATTAGAACGCCATCTTGGAAAGTACGCCAATTCTGCTGAACGCCCCTTTGTTGCACTAAACAGCGCATTTCTATCTGATGGACTTTTTTTACTCATAAAAAGAAGGCAAACTATCGAGGTTCCAATTCACCTGATATTTCTATCCACTCCATCGAAACAAAATACAATTTTTCATTGGAGAAATCTCATTCTAACAGATAAAGAAAGTCATGTTACCCTCATCGAGCATTATATTGGATCAGAGGGGTTTCGTTATTTTTCAAATGGGGTAACTGAAATAGTCAGTGAGGAAAATGCCACGCTTCAACACATTAAAATACAACAGGAATCACACGACTCATATCACATTTCCACCACCCAAATTCAACAAATGACCAACAGTCAGATTTCGTCTCATCACATAACAATAGGCGCCAACCTGACCCGCAACAATGTGAATGTGGCGCTTTCCGGAGAAGGAACTCATTGCTCTATAAATGGATTGACTCTTTCTAAAGAAAAGCAACATATGGATAATCACACCATGATTGAGCACAAAAAACCTAACTGTATCAGTAGAGAACTGTTCAAGGGTATTTATGATGATCATTCACATGGAGTTTTCAATGGACGTATAATAGTTCATAAAAATGCACAGAAAACGGATGCTGAACAAACAAATCGAAACCTGATATTGTCTGGTAATGCTAAAGTAAATTCCAACCCCCAGTTGGAGATCCACGCCGATGATGTAAAATGCAGCCACGGATCATCCACTGGAGAATTGGATGAAGAGGCTCTTTTTTATCTCCGCTCAAGAGGAATCAATCTCAATGAAGCTATAAAAATTCTTATCAATGGATTTGCAAATGAGGTTATTGATCAAATAAATTTTACGCCGTTAAAGGATAGACTTAATCACCTTTTATTGGAATGGTTATCAACAAATAGGAGTAAAACGTAATGGAAGATTTGAGAGAACTTTATCAACAGCTGATACTGGATCACAGTCAGAACCCAAAAAATTTCCACAAGATGGAACACCCTACCCACACGGCCGAAGGAGATAATCCCCTCTGCGGTGATGAAGTGACGGTATATCTGAAGGTTGAGGATGATGTCATTAGGGATGTCAGTTTTGTGGGGTCCGGCTGTGCCATCTCCAAAGCTTCATCATCTATTATGACCGAAACTCTGAAGGGGAAAACCATTGAAGAGGCACACACGATCTTCGATTTATTCCACAGGATGATTACTACAGGTGAGACTGATTCAAGTCAAGAAAAAAAGATGGCGGTGATGGCGGGTGTTCACAAGTTCCCTTCCAGAGTTAAATGTGCCATGTTAGCCTGGCACTCAGCGATCGGTGCAATGGAAAAAATGAAAGAAACTGTATCAACAGAATAAATTTATCGTCCAAGAATTTTCACTTAACTAATACTGTATTGATAATTTGATGGAAGCACACGAAACAGTAACTTTTGCTCGAGATTGTGAAGCCACCCGAATACCCGATGGAACAAAGATTACAATTCTAAAAGATGAAAAGGCTTTAATTACCCAGGCATTGGGTGGGAGCTATACCTTCCTCCTCAGGGGGAATCTCTTTAGACTTGAAGGGAAAGACGGTGATGCCATCGGGAAAGAGTCTAAGGCTCAGCCGTTGGAAACTGGAAGAGGGCGTGATGATCTTGATAAGACAGTCTGGAAAGTGATGAAAACGTGTTACGATCCTGAAATTCCTGTTAATATTGTGGATCTGGGTTTAATATATTCTTGTGACATTTTTCCACTGGAAAATGGTAGTACAAGAGTAGAAGTGAAAATGACCCTCACAGCTCCGGGCTGTGGAATGGGTGGCATTCTGGCTGAAGAGGTCAGAAGCAAACTTTGCAGTATCTCGGAAGTGTCAGAATGTGATGTGAGGCTTGTATTTGAGCCTCAATGGAATCGAGATATGATGTCAGAAGTAGCAAAACTACAATTGGGGATATTATGAACACACTTAAAATCGACAACATTCGGCAGGATTTTCCTGCTTTGAATCAACTCAATCGAAACAGACCACTGGTGTACTTAGATAACGCAGCCACAACGCAGAAACCGAATCAGGTTATTGATGTTATCAGCACTTTTTACAGAACCAGTAACGCAAACGTTCACCGTGGTATTTACGAGATAAGTGAGAGAGCCACAGAAGCATTTGAATCTGCCCGTCAGAAAGCTGCAGATTTCATACACGCAGAAGATTCCTCTTCCATTATTTTTACTCGTGGAACGACAGAGGCTATCAATCTTGTAGCTTACGCCTGGGGATTACATAATCTCAGTCCAGGGGATGAGATTCTCGTAACAGAAATGGAACATCATAGCAACATTATCCCGTGGCAACTAATAGCCCGTAAAACCGGATCAATACTACGGCATATACCGATTAATGAAGATGGTACGTTAAATTTGGAAAATTCTGATATGTTCTTTACACCAAAGACAAAAATAGTGGCTGTTATCCACCAATCTAATGTCCTTGGAACCATAAATCCTGTCAAGGAGATCATTCAGAAAGCTAAACAAATAGGAGCAATCACCCTGGTTGACGGCGCTCAAAGTACCCCCCATTTCAAGGTAGATGTTCAGAAAATTGGATGTGATTTCTTCACTTTTTCAGGTCACAAAATGGTGGGACCCACTGGAGTGGGGATTTTATACGGTAAACGCGAGCTGTTAGAATCTATGGAACCATTCCAGGGAGGTGGTGAAATGATCAGAAGGGTCACGTTTGAGGAATCTACCTGGAATGATGTACCATGGAAATTCGAAGCGGGCACTCCCAATATCGCCCAAGCCATTGGTCTTGGCGCTGCAATAGATTATCTTAATGATATCGGCATTGATCAGATTCATACTTATGAACAGGAATTGACCGAATACGCCCTAAATGCGATGAGAGAAATCCCCGGTATCCAAATTTATGGACAGGCTCCGGATAGAGGTGCCGTCGTCAGCTTCAATGTTGATGGTGTTCATCCCCATGATATGGTACAATTCTTAGACCAGGATGGAATTGCTGTACGCGGTGGACATCACTGCGCTCAACCCATTATGAAAAAGTTTAATGTGAGCGCTACAACTCGAGCCAGCTTTTACCTCTATAACACCAGAGATGAAATTGACCGTCTGGTTGAAAGCATTAATAAAACCGCTTCTTTTTGGGGGAAATGAAAAAGTATAAAAAAATTTACCTCGATTACAATGCCACCACGCCAATGGACCCGGGGGTTCTTGAAGCAATGATACCCTATTTCACGGAGAAGTTTGGCAATCCAGCCAGCCACACACACTCTTTTGGATGGGAAGCAGAAGAGGCTGTGAGTAACGCCAGAAAAACCCTCGCGAAAGAATTGAATGCTAACAGCCGTGAAATTATCTTCACAAGCGGTGCAACAGAATCTCTCAACCTTGCCATCAAAGGATTATGCCACTCTTATTCAGATGAAAAGAAAAACCACATTATCACCAGTGTGATCGAACACAGAGCTGTCCTCGATACGTGCAAAGAAATGAGTAAACAGGGTTGGCAGATAAGCTATCTGCCCGTCGAAAAAGATGGCTTGATTAATCTACAATCTCTCGAACAAGCCATTTGTGATGATACGCTGCTTGTAACTATCATGCATGCTAACAATGAGATTGGCACGATTAATCCCATCAAAGAAATTGGAATGATCTGCAAGGAGAGGGGGGTCTTTTTTGCTGTGGATGCAGCTCAATCTTTCGGTAAGCTTCTTATTGATGTACAAGAAATGGGGATTGATCTCTTGGCGGTATCCGGACACAAAATTTATGGACCAAAAGGAATTGGTTTTCTCTACGTAAGAATGAAGAATCCACAAGTTCGATTAAAGGCACAAATTGAAGGTGGCGGTCAGGAACAGGGATTACGATCCGGGACTCTTGCGGTGCCATTGATTGTGGGACTTGGAAAAGCCGCGGAGCTTTGTATAAAAGAGCGTAAAACCGAGAATCCCCGATTAGAAATCCTGAGAAATACGCTTTTTAAAGGGATTTGTGATGTCTTCCCGGATACCATCCTGAATGGAAATTTAGAGTCCCGTCTTCCCAATAACCTTAACATTTGTTTTCCAAATATAGAGGGAGAAGCTCTGGTAATGAGTCTACTAGATATTGCCTGTTCCACAGGGTCTGCCTGTACCAGAACGGCTTTTAAACCGTCGCATGTCATCTCAGCATTAGGCATCAACGATGAACTTGCCCGCTCTGCTGTCCGGTTCAGTTTGGGGCGCTTCACCAGCGAGGAAGAAATCAATATTGCCCTTGAACAAATCATAAACGGCGTGGAACAATTAAGACAGTTAAGATTGAAATAATGAACCCACTAATTACTAACTTGGATAATTCGCCACCAAGGCACCAAGTCACTAAAATAAGCTGATAATATGGACCTTACTGTAACAACAAAGGATGGAATCTTGAGCAGGAATCTATTAGTCCTTCTCTCCATTTAACACTTTATTAATAAAGACGTTGTGTCTTTGTGGCTTCGTGGCTGATAAATAAATCAAGCTAAATATCACAAAATGAAAGGAAATGAACTATGGCTATTTCAAAAGATGAAGTTATTGATGTAATAAAACAGTGTTATGATCCCGAAATTCCCATTGATCTCTGGAATCTGGGACTCATCTATGATATCAAGATTGAAGATGCAGGTGATTTATCCAACGTCAACATTGTGATGTCCCTTACCACGCCAGGTTGTGCAATGGCAAGGTACATGGCTGACGATATTAAGAATAAATTGGAAGCCCATAAAGCTGTAAATGAAACTGTTGTCCAAATCACCTTCGATCCTCCATGGCACCCTGATATGATGACAGAAGAAGGAAAAAGGAAACTTGGTATTAAGCCTTCACAACCTGTGGAAAATACGTGAGTTAGTAATGCCTGAACCTGAGAAACGCATTAGCTGGGAAAGATATTTTATGAATATCGCCCAAGAAGTTGCCACTCGATCAACGTGTGACAGAAAGCTTGTAGGGGCTGTTATCGTTCGGGATAAGACAATTCTATCCACGGGATACAACGGCAGTATTCGTGGGCTGCCTCACTGTGATGACGTGGGTCACGAGATGGAAAATGACCATTGCGTCCGGACAATTCATGCGGAAGCCAATGCTATCGTACAAGCGGCTAAAAACGGTGTCAACATTAATGGTGCTGAAATCTACATATCCGCCAGTCCCTGCTACAACTGTTTCAAAATGATTGCTAATGCCGGGATCAATAAAATCTACTACGGTGAATTTTACCGGGATAAGAGGATCAACCAGCATGCTGAGGAGCTCGGAATTGAGCTCATTCATTTAGAATCCCTTTTAGCCACCCCAGTGGGATATGCTACAAATCCCACCCCGATACGTTCGTTCCTCACTACGGGACAGGCAAGGCAGGCAGAGCACACAGAGAAAAATAATCTGTAACTTGTTTTATTGTTGCTGGCGGGGTTACGTTTAGCGTAACGGATTTTAGGTTTCAGCCTTTTAAAGAAAGTAAGCTGATAACTCAACTGTTTTATAAAACCCTAAAGGGTAAAATCCCTTTTAGCCACCCCAGTGGGATATGCTACACATCCCACCCCGATACGTTCGTTCCTCACTACGGGACAGGCAAGGCAGGCAGAGCA
>CAZVFT010000044.1:0-20926 GCA_964626495.1 uncultured bacterium | reverse complement strand
TATCCACAAACTTTGCGGAAGTTCCAAACTTCCGCAAAGATGAATTTGACAGAGGAGTGATTTACAAACAACAAGAGAAATGAAAAGGACCAAGCCATAAATAACCAAACCTCATATAAACTGTTCTTTATCCTACTCGCTATATGCCAGATGGTATTTGCCCAGTTTGAATGGGTCACTGTTCCTGTAGGAGATTACACTTACGGTCAAGGGGATACTATAAAAACCATTGACTACGACTTTGAGATAATGAAATACGAAGTGACAAATGAACAGTATGTAACCTATATGGAAGAAGCCCTAACAGCAGGAGAGATTACGGTAACCACTTCCACCGTTGAGGGGTATTATACGGGAGATGAACACTATGGTGCCGGGACGTATGAGTTTCTTGACCTTTATTCCAGTGCTTGTCGGATAGACTGGGATGGAAGCAGTTTTTCGATAATTACTGGTTATGAAGAACACCCGGTAATAGAAGTGACCTGGTTTGGTTCCTGGGCATTTGCGGAGCATTCTGGTCTGAGACTGCCTATAGAGCATGAATGGGAGAAAGCCGCCAGGGGCAACACCGGCTACGATTATCCATGGGGAAATAACATAGATGGGAGCAGAGCGAATTACTGGAACAGCGGTGATCCATTTGAACAGGGAAGCTGGGCAGAACATCCACAGACCACGCCGGCAGGATTTTACAACGGACAGAATTACCAGGGTTTTCAGACCACCGATAGTCCTTCTCCTTATGTGGCCTATGATATGGCGGGGAATTTGTTGGAATGGACGGACAGTTGGTGGAGTGAAGGTAATTCCTTTCGTGTTGTCCGCGGCGGTTCGTGGGACCTCGATACTTACAATTGTCGATCCTGGAACCGCGACACATACGGCCCGTACGACAGTGACAACTACATTGGATTTCGTTGTGCCAGGACTTTCGGTTCAGGAACCGGAGTGATCAATGTCCCCGGTGACTACTCCAACATTCAAGAGGCAATTAATGCTTCCACTAATGGCGACAGTGTCCTTGTAGCTGAGGGCACCTATGTAGAAAACATCAACTATAATGGAAAGAACATTGTGGTGAAGTCTGAGTCGGGACCTGAGGTAACCATCATTGATGGTAACCAGGATACCAGTGTCGTGATCTTTAATGGTGGCGAGACGTCGACAGCCGTACTATCAGGCTTTACGATACAGAATGGCAGGGCTGGGGATGGTGGCGGGATTTATTGTTTTGATTCCAGCCCCACTTTAAAGGACTTGATAATTAGTTGGAACACTACATCAGGAAGTCCCTGGGGTCGTGGTGGGGGGATTTATTGCAGAGGAAAACCCAGTCCAACTCTTTCAAATATTATCATTAGTAGCAATACGGCCGGAGAAGGGGGAGGAGTTTTCTGCCTGTCTTCCAGTCCTGCATTGGATAATGTTACACTAAGTGGTAACTCGGCATCTTCATTCGGTGGCGGGATTTCTATTTATAACGGTTCCCACCCCATTCTGGTGAATTCCATTTTATGGAATAATTCAACCCCGGAAATATGTTTCCATGGAACAGGCGATCCTAATTCAATCACGGTCACTTATTCTGATGTACAATACGGTCAGGATAGCATCGTTACTAATGACAACGGAACGATTTATTGGGAAGAGGGCAACATCGATTCCGACCCGCTTTTCGTTGATACAACTAATAGCGACTACCACCTCTCTGATTATTCTCCCTGCATCGGTGCCGGTGCTGATTCCGTAGAGATAGGCAGCACGTGGTATTACGCTCCCGACACTGATATCGAAGGCAACCCCCGACCCAACCCCCCAGGTAGCAATCCTGATATGGGAGCTTATGAGAGTCAAATGGGTGTTCCAATTTATTTAGGCCCCATCTGGCACGTCTCCACCACCGGTAATGACATAACTGGGAATGGTTCCGAAGACTACCCATTTGCCACTATCCAGTACGGGATAGATGCAACCAGTAATGGTGATACTGTCTTGGTTGCAATGGGGACTTATTATGAAAATCTTGGGTTAGATAAAGATAGCGTAACAATTGGATCACAGTATTTAATTGATGGGGATACAACCCACATTTCAAGTACAATAATAGATGGTAATGGTCAGGGTAGGGTTCTAGAAATATTATCAGATAATGTTAAGATCATCGGTTTTACAATCAAAAATGGTTTTGTGGATGGTAAAGGAGCAGGTATAATAATCTCTGGTTATAGTCCATATATCTTGAGTTGCATCTTTCAATATAATAATACTACTTCAAATAGTAATAGTTGGGGAGGAGGAATTTACCTTGAAAATGCAGGTGTAATTGAAAAATGCACATTTTCAGATAATTATGCGAGAGAAGGTGGTGGTTTAGTTGTTAGAGACGATATTTCACTAATATACAATTGTACTTTCGATGGTAATAATTCTGATTATTGGTGCGACGATTTGAAAATAACAAGTAATGGCAATGCAAATGTTTATATTGACAGTTGTTTGTTTTTAAATAGTCCAAATGGAGCCATTAGAGAAGAATCGGGTAATAATATAAATATTGCTAATAGCTCATTCATATCATGTAAAAGTGGTATTAGGATGAGTCCCAGCCTTGGTACTTTATCTATAAGTAAATCAAAATTTATTAGCTGTGGCATTGAAAACGGTGGTGGTTATGGGCAATTTGGTGCAATATCAGGCTCCGATTCATATATTGAAATTGAAGAGACACTTTTTAAGGATAATATTTCAGAATTTGGTGGTGCACTTCATGGTGGTCGAAATGTAAATATAGACAGATGCATATTTATATCAAATTCAGCAATAAACAATGGTGGTGCGATTTATTCCCCGACAACTTCAAATGATAGTCTTTCTGTTTCCCACTGTACTTTCTATAATAACTCTGCAAGTTCAGGAAATGCAGTATACAATTATGCCGGTTATGCTTTTATAAACAGTTCAATTCTATACAATACGCAAAGTCAGGTAATTAACGGCTACAGTAATTATTGGGATAGATTTATTGTCACTTATAGTCTTATACATAACTGGGGTGGCCTTGGAAATATTTCAGCTGAACCACTTTTTGTGGATCCAGACAATAGTAATTTCAATCTCCAATGGGGAAGTCCTGCTATTGATGCTGGAGATCCAACTTCACCCTTAGATCCCGATGGCACAAGGGCAGATATGGGTGCCTATTACTTTGATCAAACAGATCCAACACCGCCCACAATTGCCATAACAAACCTAAGTTCAACAAACGTAGGTACAGAAGATGATCTCACAGTTAGCTGGGATGCCAGTGATAATTGGATTTTAGATTCAGCATTTGTGGATATTTTCTACTCAGATGAAGAAGTAATCCGGGTAGACACAACAATGGCAGAAACAGGTCAATCAACTATTGAGGTTCCAGATAATACCCTTGACCCATTCCAATTGATTGTTACTGTTTGGGATTACAACCACAATGAAGCTGCTGACACTTCTGAAGTAATTACAGTCTTCGACAATACTCGTCCCGTCGTCACTGTCCTGAGTCCTAGCGAAGGCTTCTCAGTTCCTGAAAACGAGGAGATAATCGTAACCTGGACTGCAACAGACAATATAGAAATGGACACCATTGCAGTTTACTATTCTGATGACGGTGGCCAGATGGGATCGCTAATGGGAATCGTATCCCCCGACTCCACTGCTTTTACCTTTTCGGTACCTTCTGGTGTCACGGATAGTGCGGAAATACGTGTGAAGGCCCGAGACATTTATATGAACACAGGAAATGGTTTCAGCCCAATCTTCACAGTGACGGACAACACACCACCCACAGTAGAATTGCTCACCCCTCAAAGCGGGACAGAACTTGAAATTGCCTCATTTGCTGAATTGACATGGGACGCCACCGATAATGTCGGAGTAACATCAATTGATCTTTACTATTCCGTAGGCGACGGATCATCCTGGGCAACCATTGTTGAGGGTGAGGAGAATATAGGTCTGTATTTGTGGCCAGTTCCGAACTCTCCGTCAGATCAGGTTGTCCTGCGCCTGATTGGGTACGATTCCGTAGGACTGTCTGACACTTCTGATGTAACTGGGCTATCCATAACGATAGTCTATCCCACCGTAACGGCAATTGATCCACCACCCGGTCTGCTGACCTGGAGGGAAAGCCAACTTACCATCTTATTCTCCCAGGCTATGAATCCAATCGATGATCAAGCGATAGCAATAAGGTCTGGTTATTCAGATAGTGTAATTGACAGCGCAGCGTTCAGCTATGTGGACACATCCCACACCCTTGTTATAGAGTTCCCCTCAGGTTTCGCCTCGCTGGATACGATTACGATTACACTTCAAGCCATTGGCATCTCCAATATCTACGGTTATCAATTAGACGGCAATGGTGACGGACAAGGTGGCGATGACTATATCTTCCAGTACAACAGTTCAATGCTGGCTGATTACGACACCTCAGATACATTGGATTTACTGGATCTCGCTCAGTTTGTCCAGGCTCTGGAGGATGATGATTACACCTATGAGCTCGGTCCTGTGTCTGGTACAGCGCCCCACTTTATATCCTCTCCTGACTCTATGTTTGATATCGAGGATGTCATGGCATTCGTTATGATGTGGAACTGGTACGTAACTACACGTTCTTCACTGTTCCATGTATGGTCAGAAGCAGGCTGTCCAGTCAATATTGAGACCACACCCGATTCAATATTCATTGACATTCCAGAAGGCGTACTGGCTTATGAGGTGCAGATTAAATACAACCCAAAAGACTTATTAATAAGTAACCCATCGATTGGGGGAGATATTAGTTTAAATAACAATGATGAAGAAGCTGGAATTTATACATTAATAACAACACCTGAAGAATTAAATAAGATTGCCTTACCGATAGCAATTAAACGTAAGGAAGCTGATATCTCATTCAGTTTCAGGGCAGCCGGATATGATGGAGAAATCCTGTCTCAACTTACCAGAGAACTTAACATTGTAAATATACCCAGGGAATTTGCTTTGCATCAGAACTACCCAAATCCATTTAACCCAATTACCACCATTGAATACGACCTGCCAAGAGAAAGTTATGTATCACTAATAGTGTTTGATCTTTTAGGCCGTCAGGTGAAACAACTTGTTAATGGTAGAGTGGTAAGTGGTTACCATCAGGTGATCTGGAACAGTACGGATGACTACGGGCAACCATTAGGTTCGGGGATGTATTTTTATAGGATTCAGGCAGGAGAGTTTATCCAAACCAGGAAAATGGTATTGCTGAAGTGAGGAAGATTTATCCATCGTATCCCGATTTATCGGGAGTAGATGGATGGTGTTACTCAAATAATTTCTATAATTCCCAAGATAAATTATAAAAAAAGGGTTCAACTATCTGAACCCTTTTCCCTAATTTCCTAATTCCCTGATTCCCTAATTCCCTAATTTCCCAATTCCCTATTTCCCCAATCTGTGGAGCTGATGGGATTCGAACCCACGACCCCTTGAATGCCATTCAAGTGCTCTCCCAGCTGAGCTACAGCCCCAAAATCCGCGAATAAAATTAATATTCATTGTGTAATTATCAAATCGTTATTCCCATGGAACTTTTTCAGGAATCTCTACCTAAATGGCAAATGAGCTTTTGTGCAGCGTACTTTGCTATTGTGATTTTTAAATCTTTCCTCTCAGTCATACTGCCATTAAACTGACATTATTTCATTGAGTATGTTACCAACACACCCCCTCTGTAGAGGGGACTCATTCAATTTATCGACATTGCGTTCCGTCTGATGCTGGATAGGTCCTCCTATGACAAGGTTCCAGTGGACAAGTATTTTACTCCAAAATACCTTTTTATAAGTTAAAACCCAAACATTAGACCACGGATTTTACCCTTCAGGGTTTTAAAAAAGGAACAGGTTTATCATATCCACCGTCACCGACCCGTCCCCGGTTCAGTGACGGTTTACATGAAGTTTAGACTTTGTGGAAGTTCTTTAAAAGGCTGAAGCCTAAATTCCGGGCTAAAACCTGAATTCCGTTTAAAACCCCGAAGGGAAACACTATTCGAATTGTAGATGTGCCAAAAGAACCCCATCCTTCCCGCCGACCACCTAAATTGGTAGCTTGTCACACAACAATGTTTTCCTCTCACACGATGGGAGCGGAGAGGGAGGGATTCGAACCCCCGTCCCGACATGTCGGGAAACGGCTTTCGAGGCCGCCGCTTTCAACCACTCAGCCACCTCTCCACTATAATAACATTCCAAGTAGAATAATCAGGTATTATGCTTCACGTTTTATTATAAAATATAAGGATTATCGTTTGCTTTTGAAAAAAGAAACCAGCAAAGACCTACACTCTTCCTCGAGGACACCTCCCTTCACTAATATCTGATGAGAAAATTGATGATCTCTACATATTTGATTAAGTGACCCCCCATACCCCTCCCCTTCATCGTAACAGCCAAAAATCACCTTTTCGATTCGCGAATTGATGATGGCTCCAACACACATTTGGCATGGTTCTTTTGTAACGTAGAGGACACACTCTTCCAATCGCCAATCATTTAAATAATTTGAGGCAGCTGTAATGGCTATCATTTCAGCATGCGCAGTGGGATCACGAAGGGTTTCCCGTTGATTATGCCCTCTTCCGATGATCTGGCTATCGTGAATGACTACAGCACCAATCGGGACCTCTCCCTCATCAAATGCTCTCTCTCCCTCTCGTATAGCAAACTTCATCCATTTTTTATGATTTTTTCTCATGATCAACAAACCTGAATTATTCGCCACAAAAGGTACAAAATTCACAAGACATTGATAACAAGAGAGTTACAATGGATATCATAAATATTTTTTGTAACGTTATTTTTAACATCATTTTATCTTTTTTCTTCGTGAAACTTCGCGATCTTCGTGGGCCTCGGCGTAGCCCTGGCCGTAGCCCACGGGGAGGCCCTATGGTGAGCCCTGATGAATTAATGAGGCAAAGTAAATCAGCTTAGTGAAATAAAAAAACGGATATCCAAAAAGAAGTGATATTTCCCATCTTCCCCACTGTTCCTCGAATCATAATATTCTCCTAAATATTATAAAGGCTTCTCATCCAAAATTGTCAATACCTCCTTGATCGAACCCAGAATGGGGACTCCGCAATTTTCAAGTTTTTGCAGAGTGTGGTGACCACTTGGAATCAGAACGCAATCAGCTCCGATGGCATCAGCGACGTCGTGATCATGTACTGTATCTCCCACAAACAGCACTTCATGGGAATCGTAGTGCATCTCATCCATCCACTGCCTACCGATATCAATCTTACTGTGAGCGTAGTGGTTATCAAGACCAAGAACTCCAATAAAGAAAGATCGAAGACCGAAATAGTCAACCAGCTCATCCAATGTTCCCTGTTTGTAAGCGGAAAGAAGCGATTGTGACATTCCCAGATCTTTTACATATTGCAGAACCTCCTTTACTTCTGCTTGTAGTTTAGCCTCATACCTGCGCTTCTCGTATTCCACAATAAACTCCGTACCAGAAATCTCAAAGGGCTCATTATCAAAATCAAATCCCAATCGCTTGTAATAGTCTATCACCGGAAAATCAAACACTTCTCGATACCTCTCGATTGTCATAAGCGGCAAATTCCTCCGGGAAAGCACTCCATTCATTACATCAACGCACAACCAGGCATCATCAAAAAGTGTACCGTTCCAGTCCCAGATGATATGTTTGTATTTTACTTGCATTCTATTCGATTCTACAGGTCAAAGTTTAATGATGTCTCTTCAAGGTTCACAGATTAAATTGATTAATCTGAATAATTTATGAGTAAACGTACTAACTGAACTAAGTGTTGTAATAATTATGGATAGAGAAATCACTACACTATGTAATTACGATTTACATAATTACGTTTTTCGTTTTACATAATTACGTTTTCGTTTTACATAATTACGTTTTCCATGTAAACTTGCCCTGATACTAAAAGACATCAAAATATGAAAAATATTATTCAAATTGCCGGTATCCAGAATTTAACAGAAGCACAAATGCTCGCTTATGCAGGCACCACCCATATAGGAGTTCCACTCCGGCTGGACGTTCATGATGAGGACATCTCCGAAAAGCAGGCTGCTAGAATTATTCCACAGCTCCCTCCCGCTGTCACTCCTGTACTCATCACCTATCTTCACCAAGCTGATGCCATCATAGAACTCGCCCGGAAAATCGGGGTGAATTGGGTCCAACTTCATGGTGATATTTCTACCGAAGAGATGGGAAATATAAAATGCTTTGATCCCACAATAACAATTATCAAAAGTCTTATTGTCCGCCAGAATAACCATAAAGAACTTCTTACAGCTGTTGACCAATTAAACTCTACTGTTGATTATTTTATAACAGACACTTACGATCCTGAAACTGGAGCCACTGGTGCTACGGGGAAAACTCACGACTGGTCTATCAGTCAAAAGATTGTGGAATTCTCTCAAAAACCTGTTATTTTAGCAGGTGGTCTGAATCCCAATAATGTTCAAAAAGCCATTCAAGTCGTACGACCCAATGGTGTGGATTGCCACAGTGGTGTTGAAAAGAAACAGGGATTTAAAGATCCACAACTTGTGAAAAAATTTATTGAAATGGCACAGTTAGGATTTTCAAAAATATGAAAGGAACAGTATCAATAAAAAAAGGGGGACTATTTTTTCTTACGATTTTTCTCACATGTTTCTTGTGGGGACAAAATACTGTGTCCAGTTTCCAACGGAACGATACGTTAACAATTGGTTTCTGGAATGTTGAAAACCTGTTTGATCTCGTTGACAATCTTGAGAAAAATGACAATGAATTTGCTCTTGGAGGAAAGAAAAACGTCACTCGGGAAATCTACACTCTGAAACTAAAAAACTGTGCTGAAGTCCTTTCCGATCTGGATGCAGACATCGTGGGAATCTGTGAGGTGGAGAACCGGTTCATGATGGAAGAGCTTAACAGAGCTTATTCAGCTAAAGATTACAGCATCGTTCACTACGATTCTCCTGACCGACGAGGTATTGACTGTGCCCTGTTTTACGACAGTGAAAAATTCAAAGTGCTGGAGTCAATACCGATTAAAAATGTACTCTCCACAGGAACACCAACTCGCGATATTCTCTATGTGAAGGGAGAATATCAAGAGGAAGTTCTACACCTTTTCGTTAATCATTGGCCTTCAAGTTATGGGGGGAAGGCTAAAGCCATACCAAAGCGAGCGGATACCTCTAAGCTCCTGGAACATAAGGTCATGGAAATTCTCAAACGAAACCCTCATGCGGAAATCCTCATCATGGGGGATCTCAACGAAGAACCCACCGAAGAAAATGTGGAAAATCTTATGACCATCGACGAAATTACATCCAAAGAGGGACAACTCGTCAATTTGATGATTCCGTTTATTGGACAGATAGGAGTGGGAACTTACGTCTATCGTGGAAAAGATAATTTCCTCGATCAAATGCTCGTCAGCCAAGGATTAACTGATTCAATGGGATTAAAATATCTGGACGGATCCATGACAATTCTCGACCTGCCAAAATACCGTCAACAAACCGGAAAATACAGTCACTACCCGTTCCGTTTCTGGGCTGGCAACAAACTGTTGGGCGGCTATTCCGATCATCTGGCAATTAAAGTGTCAGTTGTAAAAACAGGCAAACAGTGAGTAATGAGGGAAAAAAGAGGTTTCAATTCAGAGGTATTTGGATTAACATAAAACCTAAAAAGTCCAACTCACACACATTCTTTTTAATATCGAAACCTTAATAGAATGAATTAGTTGAGGAAAAAATGATACTTCTCAATCCGAAAAAATACGATATCGAGCATTCAGATAAGCGATTTCAGGAGATCATCCGTAAAACCATAGACTTCTTCGAAAACAAAGGACTGGGAAAAATCAAGGATGACGATCAGCAGAGATCCTGGTATTCTGACTTTCTGAACTTCGTAAAAAAAGAAGAAATTTTTGCAACTCTTCTGACTCCTTCCAAATATGGTGACCAAGACGACCGCTGGGACACTTGGCGAATTGCCCACTACAATGAAATCCTCGCCTTTTACGGATTAGCATACTGGTACACCTGGCAGGTTTCTATACTCGGTCTCGGTCCCATCTGGATGACAGAAAACGAAAAGCAAAGACAACGAGCCGCAAAACTTCTCAAGGAAGGAGAAGTATTTGCCTTTGGTCTATCCGAAAGGGACCACGGAGCCGATATCTACTCTACCGAGATGTCCCTTACCCCCCAGGAAGATGGCACCTATCGAGCAAACGGTTCAAAATATTACATCGGTAATGGAAATATCGCCAAGATGGTATCCACGTTTGGAAAAATGGCTGACTCTGGGGACTATGTGTTTTTCGTTGCCAATTACCTGCACGATAATTACGACTGTGTGAAAAATGTCGTATCCAGTCAAAACTATGTGGCTGAATACGCCCTGAATGACTATCCCATCACGGAAGAAGATATCCTGTCAAAAGGTCAGAATGCATGGGATACTGTTTTAAATACAGTCAATGTCGGAAAATACAACCTGGGCTGGGCGTCTATCGGAATCTGTACGCACGCCTTTTTTGAAGCCATCAACCACGCTGCACACCGCAAACTATACAACATGTATGTGACAGATTTCCCCCACGTAAAGCAGATGTTTACCGATGCTTATACACGTCTTATAGCCATGAAACTTTTTGCCTTGAGAGCAGCAGATTATATGCGTGTTGCTTCCCCGGATGACAGGCGTTATCTACTGTACAATCCAGTCGTCAAGATGAAAGTAACAACGCAGGGGGAGGAAGTCATTAACCTTCTCTGGGATGTCATTGCCGCAAAGGGATTTGAAAAAGACACCTATTTCGAAATGGCTGCCAGGGATATTCGAGCATTACCAAAACTGGAAGGAACGGTTCACGTGAACGTTGCTCTCATTGTAAAATTCATTGCCAATTACTTTTTCAAATCGGCAAAATTTCCTGAAGTTACAAAACAGTCTGAACCGAAAAATGACGACTTTCTCTTTAATCAGGGACCAGCTCGTGGACTGGTGAAAATCCGCTTCCACGATTACAAAACTGTCTATAATAGCGTTGATCTTCCCAATGTGAACATATTCAAAAAACAGATTCGAATGTTCAAATTGTTCCTCCTCTTTGCAAAACCGAATAAAGCACAGCGCAAAGATATTGACTTTCTACTTACCCTAGGAGAAATCTTTACACTGGTTGTTTACGGACAGCTTATTCTTGAAAATGTGAAAATATACAATATTGAAAATGATATTGTGGATCAAATCTTTGATTTCATGGTGAGAGACTTTTCTAAGTTTGCTCTTCAGATGTATTCAAAATCGAGCAGTACAAGACGACAGATGAGACTCTGTTCTATGATGATCAAAAAGCCTGCGGTTAATAAAGATCGATTCAACCGAGTGTGGGAAAATTATGTATATTCGTTGAAAGATCAGTACATAATGAGTAAATAAACGCGTTAATAAAATGAGACCAAAAATCCAGTTCTTAGAAATCACTCTCATAGAGAGGATTATTACTGAAGCGAGAGAAATCCTCTCCACCATGGGTGTAGAAATCAACAATCCCGCTATCCTCTCTTTATTATCCGATCACGGTGCAAAAGTAAATATAGAAAAAGAGCGAATTTTTCTCAAATCCAATCTCGTAGATAAAGCCCTCTCAACCACACCCAAATCCTTCCGGCTTTATGATACTCTAGGAAAAGAAACCAATAACTTTTCCGAAAATAATGTTCATTTTACCCCCGGTTCTGCTGCAATAAATATTCTCGATTTCAATACTAAAAAGATCCGTAAACCCACAACGGAAGATTATATAGACTACGTGAAAGTTGTAAGTCAACTTCCCCATCTTGCTTCTCAGAGCACTGCCTTTATACCAGCGGATGTACATGAAAAAATATCGGACAGCTACCGACTTTTTCTTAGTCTTTTGTACGGAGAAAAACCGGTTGTAACCGGAGCTTTTACCGCTGAATCATTCAAGGTGATGAAAAATCTTCAACTCGCTGTTCGAGGGTCGGAAGATACTCTTCGCGAAAAACCTCTCACCATCTTCTCCTGCTGTCCAACTGCTCCATTGAAATGGAGTCATGCAACTTCCCAGAATCTAATGGATTGCGCCAGGTACTCCATTCCTGTAGAATTTATTTCCATGCCTCTCTCCGGTTTTGTTGCTCCAGTCACCCTCACAGGAACCCTTATTCAACATACTGCTGAAACATTGAGTGGAATTGTCATTGGTCAGCTCGCCAATCCCGGAACTCCCATGCTCTATGGAGGATCTCCGGCTATCTTTGATGTGAGATATGAGACTACCCCCATGGGAGCCATTGAAACTATGATGATTGATTGTGCCTATAACGAAATCGGTAACTATCTAGGCATTCCCACTCAGGCATACATTTCCCTAAGTGACGCAAAGCAGCTCGATGCTCAAGCAGGATTGGAAAGCGGTATGGGAGCAACCCTGGCTGCATTGTCAGGAATAAACAACATTTCTGGACCGGGAATGCTCGACTTTGAAAGCTGCCAGAGTCTTGAAAAACTTGTATTTGATAATGAAATTTGCGGAATGGTGTTTCGTCTTATAGAAGGAATCAATCCCAAAGAAGATTTCCCTGCCATCCCTCTATTTAAGGAGCTACTGGAGGAGAAACATCTTCTCATTGCCGATCATACAAGACGATATCTCAGAGATGAGCACTTTTTCCCCGGACAGGTGATTGATCGAGCTAACCGATCCCGCTGGATTGAAGAGGGAGAAAAAACACTTTTTGAGCGAGCCCATGAAGAAGTGGAAAAATTGATTACAAGTTATCAACCATCTCAGTTGTCCAATGAAATAAAAAATGAACTTATCCAACTAATGGAAAGAGAAGCCCAACGATTTGGTCAGGAAAAATTCACTAAAAGATAAATTCAATTAATTGATAAAAATAATTCTCGCATAAAGAAATGGATATACTAAAAAAAATCTCAGTTGCTATACAGCGTGGTGACGATCAGACAGCATTCATGTTAACCAAACAGGCAATCGAAATGAATATCCCGCCAAAAGATATTCTGGATCATGGCTTGATTGATGGTATGAATATCATTGGAGAAAAGTTTAAACATCACGAAATATTTCTCCCAGATGTCCTTCTGGCTGCCAGGGCTATGTACGCTGGCATGGATCAACTGAAACCCCTTCTTGTCAAAGATGGAATTCCCAGCATGGGAAAAGTTGTTATTGGAACTGTTCGAGGGGATCTTCACGATATTGGTAAAAATCTTGTTGGAATCATGCTGAAAGGCGCAGGATTTGATGTCATCGATTTGGGTAAGGATGTCCCCCCGGAGAAGTTTGTAAATACCGCCGCAATGGAAGGAGCCAAAATCATTGGAATGTCTGCTTTATTAACTACTACTATGCCCGTTATGAAAGAAGTAATCACTATTCTTAGAAATCAAAACCTCACTGCCAAAATCAAAACAATCATTGGTGGAGCTCCCCTTTCTAAAGAGTATGCTCTGAAAATTGGAGCTGATGTTTATGCTTACGATGCTGCTAACGCTGTTGAATCTGTAAAACAACTTATACAGGAATAGGTCTATGGAACCATTTCTTGACCGAATTAAAAAAGGAGAAATCCTTGTAGCTGATGGTGCAATGGGCACCATGCTTTTTCAGAAAGGGCTGAAACCCGGCGACTGTCCCGAAACTTTAAATCTTACCAACCCTGAAATCTTGGAGGAAATCGCCAAGGATTTTCTAAATGCTGGCGCTGAGATTATTCAAACCAATACATTTGGCGCCTCATCCATTAAGCTCAGGGAGTATGGGATGGAGGATAAAACAGAAGAAATCAACACAATCGCTGTTTCGTGTGTGAAAAAGTCGGTGAAAGGTCATGCATATATATCCGGGTCTTGTGGTCCTTCTGGAAAATTAATAAAGCCTTATGGTGATGTAACTCCTGAGAGTCTGTTTCGCAGTTTCTTTCGTCAGATAAAGGCATTAGTTACATCTAACGTTGATATTATATGCATTGAAACTATGATTGACTTACAGGAAGCTGCCCAAGCAATCAAAGCTGCTAAAACTGTATCTCCTCAGATTCCTGTAATGGCTACTATGACATTTGATAAGACTCCAAAAGGTTTCTATACAGTGATGGGGGTAAGTATAGAAAAAGCAGCTGTGGATCTTCAAGAAGCAGGGGCTGATATTATCGGTTCAAACTGTGGAAATGGAATTGAAAATATGGTTGAAATTGCTCTGGAATTTAGCAACTCAACAAACCTGCCACTGATGATTCAGTCCAATGCGGGTCAACCTGAAACAAGAGAGGGAAAATTGTATTACTCCGAAACACCAGAACTTTTTACTGAAAAAACAAAAGACTTAATCAATGCTGGTGTATCCGTCATTGGGGGATGTTGCGGTACAACCCCCGAACATATTAAAGCAATACGAAAGTCCGTCAACAGTTTTCAACTTTCGACTGAGTAACTCTTCCCTGCGTCGAGCATACGTGTCTTATTATAACAAATTATTGAGGTAAAATAATCGACGTTCAATGAATAGACAAAAACTGTCTGAGACAACATTTGTCCTATTTCAATGTCATAATCCTGTGCGGAAGATAATCAAACTTCATAACACAAAGTAACCATAATTCGTTAACACGCTCATAATCCTGTCATTTGGTTTTACACATCAATTTCCGTAATTTTCCGATGGTAATGTTAGAAATTTTTCTCTCCAGTCTGGGGTCAGAATCCAATGATCAATCATATCAGCACAAAAAAAGCCTTTGGGATTACGATCCTGTCCCTTTTACTCTCTGGAATTCTAACATATGGCACAATCTTGTTTTTCCAGAAAGGTGAGAGGTTTTTTCTCGCTAATTATGTTGGATTGTTTCTTGGTGAGCTATTTCTCATTATTCCTGCTATCATATTCCTCTCGGGTAAGATAAGTCTTCGCTCTAGCCTGAGAATAAATCCCATTCCCCACAAGATTATCGTAACCACCGTAGTGATGTCATTGGGTGTGTCCATCCTGGTAGATGAACTGGATCGGATCATTGCAATTATCATCCCTCCTCCTGATTTCCTTATCCAAATCATCCACTCTCTTAAAGCTAAAGATACCACTTCTCTGATCCTCATATTTCTGGGAGGTGTTCTGTTAGCAGCGGTATCGGAAGAATTACTTTTCAGGGGATTTCTACAACAGATTCTGGAAAAACAATGGGCAAACATTACAAAAGCGGTACTGGTTACAAGCCTATTTTTTGCTGTCATCCATATGAATCCCTGGTGGATTATCCAGATTTACCTGATGGGAGTAATCCTTGGATTTCTTGCATGGCGAACCAATTCCGTTTTCCCCTGCATTATTTTTCACGGCATCAACAATGGACTCGCTTTTGCATACAGTAACTTTGGAGATTCTATTGAATCATGGTATTTGTGGAAGGGGCATGTCTCGCCTATTCCACTCATCTGCGCTATCATTCTAACATTTTTAGGATTCAAACATCTTGCCATAGAGAAATAAAATGTTGAATTTTCAAAGGTAATGTTGGAGGTAAAATGACTATAGGAACTTTTGGAAAAAGACAAATGCTCGAGACAGAGATAAAAGTTCTCTTAGATACATATCGTCGGTTAATGCGAAGACGAGCCCGAACGAACCTGCGCAAACTTCTGACAAAAACCCATCCGGCTGATCTCTCCCTTCTATTCCGCTATTTCAACGAACTTGAACGATCAACCCTCTTCAATCTATTTAAAGACACTCCTCAGGCAACTGAGTTTATCAGTGAATTAGATGATTCCATTATTGTAGAACTTCTAGAACCGCTTGAACCTATTGAAATAGGACACATTTTAACCGAGATAAGCTCTGATGATATGGCGGACATTCTTAATCTGTTACCAGAGGAAAAAGCCGCTGCTATTCTTGATACCCTGAAAAAGGAAGAATCAGAAGAACTTGAGGAATTGATGGCTTATCCAGAGGATAGCGCTGGTGGAATTATGTCCGTAGATGTTTTTTCATTACCAGGAATAACCCAGGCTGGTGATGCCATTAAAACCATCCAAGAATCTGAAGATGCTGAAATGGTTTTCTACCTGTATGTAACTGATGAATCAAACCGACTATCTGGAGTAATTTCACTGAGAGAACTTGTCACGGTATCTCCAACTACCGAACTTAGTAATATCATGACCCGTGATGTAGTTTCAGTAACTCCAGAAACCGATCAGGAAGAAGTCGCTCGACATGTATCAAAATATAATTTACTTGCCATACCCGTTGTCGATAAAGATAACACTCTACTCGGTATCGTCACCGTTGATGACATAGTTGACGTGATTCGTGAGGAAGCATCAGAAGATTTTCTCCAGATGGCTGGCGTTGGTAAAGACCGTGAAATCCTTTTAAAATCAACATGGGAAAATGCCAGGTTACGGCTACCGTGGTTGTTTGCCAGCTGGGTCGGAGGAACCATCGCTGCCTTTATTATCGGTAAGTTCGAAAATATGCTTGAGAATCTTGTTGTTCTGGCAGCCTTCATCCCTGTGATTGTAGGCATGGGTGGTAATATCGGTACACAATCTTCCACTATCATTATCAGGGGATTTGCTACAGGTCGCATCCAGTTGGCTCAGGTGGGAAAAGTAATCCTTAAAGAAATAAGAGTTGGTGTCTTGCTTGGCGTTTTTTATGGATTTCTACTGGGAATAGTAGCATACTTCAAATTTTTTGATATTTCAGATCCCTTCCTCTTGGGGCTGGTCGTGGGGCTATCTATCTGTGCTTCAATGTTGATTGCCACCTCAATTGGAACCCTTGTCCCAATTTTCCTGAGAAAACTGAATGTAGATCCTGCAATAGCCTCCGGACCTTTTGTAACAACATCCGTGGATGTTCTTGGAATTTTTATCTATTTTATCATTGCGGCTCTTATCCTCTCCTACTAGATTTAATCAATGATGACTATTTTAGCCGCCGTTTTTACAATCTCACTGATTCTCTATTCCTGTACACTCCTGCTATTTATCCTAGGGCTATTCAGACGGAAAGAACATCGTTATCAAAATAGACCTTTCGTCTCTGTGATTATTCCAGCAAAAAATGAAAAAGATCACATAGAAAACATACTTTATGACATGACACATCAAACCTATCCAAAAGACAAATACGAAATTATCATTGTCGATGATGAATCCACAGATGTCACCCCAAACATCTGTAACGCCTATGTCGAGAAATACCAGAATGTGAAACTTCTATCAACCCATGGTTGGGATTCTTCTTTCAGATATAAAAAAAAACCTCTCAATCTTGGGATTAAAAATGCTACTGGAGAAATTCTCCTCTTCACAGACGCCGATTGCCATGTACTTAGCACCTGGATAGAAACAATGGTTTCGTATTTTACTCCTGAGGTAGGATTGGTGATCGGTTATTCAGAATTGGTGCCCTACCACACTCTCTTAGAGAAAATCCAGACAATCGATTTTTTTATGTTGATGGGTGCTGCCAGAGGATGTACCCAGCTTGGTCTCCCCTTCGCCTGTACCGGTCAAAATCTCGCTTATCGGAAAAAAGTCTTTGAAGAGGTGGAAGGCTTTTCATCCTTTGCCGATTCGGTGGGTGGCGATGATACCTTACTCCTTCAACAAATAAAAAGGAAGACCTCGTGGAATATATCCTTTGCTATTGATCCGGGATCGAATGTGTCCAGTTCGCCAACACAGACATTAAATCAGCTTTTGACTCAAAGAATTCGATGGGCGGCTGACTCTCTTTCTATCAAACACACAGATCCGCTGTTCTTCAGCATTATCGTTACAACCTTTCTGGCAAATCTTACCCCATTGCTATTATTGATTTCTCTTATCTTCTCAGGATCACACTTCCTTCTTCTTTTAAAAGGACTTCTAATTAAATTCATTATAGAAGCTATGTTAATGATGAAGGGTACAAGCACCTTTCAGAGACAGGAGATACGCTCCATTTTTCCTGCATGGTTTCTCTTCCAGATTCCGTATGTCGTTACAATGGGATTTATCATTATGTTAGGGAATCGATTTCCATGGGGAGGTCGGTTCAATTGATTATTTCTCTGTCCATTCTCCCCATTTTGTATCTTCTTTTTCTTCTCTGGCTTCGGAATGGACTCAGTTCGACAGATGTTTCTGTTGAAAAACATCCCACGGTATCCGTCATCGTCGCTGCAAGGAATGAGGAGGATTCAATCGGAATCTTGCTCGAAAATCTCCTGAACCAGAGTTATCCACAAGAACAGGTTGAGATCATCATCGTTAACGATAATTCAACAGACTCGACCGGAGATATTATTGACAGATATACAAAAAAACATTCCCAAATCAAACATCTTCTGATTCAGGATACACCACTAGATTGGTCTCCGAAAAAATGGGCGCTCTCCAGAGCTATACAGGACTCTTCAGGTGACATCCTTCTATTTACTGATGCTGACTGTACTATGACATCAAACTGGATCACATTGATGGTATCATCTTTTTCAGATGAAACAATCGGTATTGCTGCAGGGCCTAATCTTCTTGGAAAAGATGGCGGGTTGGTGGATCAAATGCTACTGCACGATTCCATTGGACAGGATGCATTCACCGCTGGAACCATTCTTCATGGACTTCCACTCACTTGTACCGGCAGGAACCTAGCGATCCGACGCACTGCATTCGAAGATGCCGGCGGATACGATGGTACTGAAACTTTTATATCAGGCGATGATGATCTTCTGATGCATAAAATCATCTCCTCTGGCTGGAAAGCAACTTTCACCATTCACACTGATGCAGTGATCCAGAGCTATCCACCTTCTGACTTTGTGGAGTTTATTAAACAACGACTTCGATTCGCTTCAAAAGGGAAGTCATATTACACTCTTCCTTTTACTTCCGACCATTTAAAAACAATCCTCCCCTTTCTTTTTATCACAAACCTGTCGGTGTTGATTGGACAAATTTCATTTCTCATCAACCAAAATATTCCTGTTCTCATACCATGGATCATTAAAATGGTGGCGGATTGGATTCTGATGAAGAGATACACTTACTTAATTTCCCGTCAACTCAGCATTTTTACACTGATACTTACTGGAATCTGGCATAGTCTATATGTAGTTATGTTCGGTTTGCTCGGACCTTTCGTTCCCATTTCGTGGAAAGGGCGACATAGTTCACCAAGAATATCAAACAATCTAACTAAACAATGATAATCATAGAGCGGGGGAGAAATGGCGATGTACCTGACTACTTCGATAAAACATTGGACGTAAAACATTTTTCCCACCCTGGTAATTAACATTGAGAATACAACACAAAATAATATTGATCTATTTCCTTATGATAACTAGTTCAATTCATAGCGAGGAAATCTGCTATTACACCGTTTCCATCTGGTCAATTCCCATAGTAGACATCACGATGACACGTTCTGACATAGATGAAGAAAATATAAGAGAACTGGAATTCCGTACAAAAACAACTCCCCTTTTATCACCATTTTTCCCCGTGGACAATAAATATAAAACCGTCTACGATATCTCCACTTTTCAGATGCTTCGGTATGAGAAAGAGGTGAATCAGAAAAATGTTTCTCAGACATTAAATATCTCCTGGGAAGAAAAAGATAGCTTATATCACTCAGATAAAACCACATACAAACGTACGCCAGATTTCCACAACATTTACTCGCTGATGATTCGGGGGAGAAATATGGATTGGGAAAGCATTGATACAAAGTGGTGGAATTTAGACCAAGAGGGATTTCCATATCGAGCACGCTACCTCTGGATCGATTCAGTTTCTGTTGATATAAACGGTAAATCCATTCTCACTGATCATTACAGAATTGATCTTGTCTCTGCTGAGGTCGAACCGAGGCAACTTGTGGATATCACGGATGTTTTCACCTGGGGGATAGCTCTGGAAGACTGCATCAGGCAAATATGGATTGAAAAAAGTGGAGATAGACGTATATTAAGAGGGGAAGTAAAAGTTAAAGGAATCACTTTAATAGCGGAGATAAAAAATGACTGACTTCAAACCAACTATCGAAAAACCAAAACCACCAGAAAATACAAAAACTTTTTTTCGTCAGTACGGCAAAAGTCTCTTTCTATGGATTGGGATAATAGCGGCTGTAATTTTTCTTCTGTATCTTAGAGTTGATGAAAAAATCATTGCTATTTTTGTAGTGATTTTGGCTTTATTTACAAAAGCCTTTGCCGCCCTGGGGGCGCTTATTGTACTCGTTCCCGTCGTGGGACCCCTGATTTTAAAAGTCTTTTCCATTCCGTTATTCTGGATTATTAACGGGTTGGGCTATTTTGTATCCATTATTGCCATTAAGAAGGGATACACAAAAGAAGTAATACACTCTCGTACTCTAACTGTTGCTGTATTGGTCGGGATTTTACTGGGATATGTTATAGGTAATCTGCTTCCAATCAGGTAATTAAAAAAGCAGGTGGTCAATCAATTATCCTAAATTATTCACCGCAAAGAACCGCAAAGCATTGTTATAATGGAAGTTACAATAATTTGTTGTTTCAATATAATGAAAAAGATTATTCATTGATAATTCTTCTATCTTTAAATATATCAGTGTTTATCCGCGTTCATCTGCCTGCCCCACCCGCCTGACATTTTTCGGGCAGGTAGGGAAGAATGGCCGTATTGGGGTGGCTAATGAATTAATCAGGTTATATTAAAATGTAGTTTTTTTAAATATTTTATCCTTCAACCCACGATTAATTTTATATCGACTGAATTCCATCCG
>CAZVFT010000043.1:0-21064 GCA_964626495.1 uncultured bacterium | reverse complement strand
TTGAAACAAACCTACCGGAAATACTTCCTAATAGAAAGTAAAAAGTAAAGCGTAAAACGTAATACGTGATGAGTAATTATGTAATACGTAAAACGTAGAACAGCCTACCCACCGTCACCCCGTCAAATGCCGGGCAGGCGACCCGTTACGGGATCAGTGACGGTGTTGTAGAGATCAAACTCTATCGTCATCTTTTGAAAGACGTTCACTTGCCTTTTGTAAGAACTCTTGTTCTTCCTCTGTAAGGCTGTCATAACCTTCCTGACTGATCTTATCCAGAAGTATATCTACCTTTTTTCTGAGGTTCGTCATTTCATCCTTTTTTTTATCGGAATAACGTCGGATAATATCTTCCTTCTGTTGCACAAGAAAACTTTTAACCGTTTTCCATCGAAGGTTTGAACGTAGATACACAAATCCGATAATCATTCCAGAAAGGTGGGTAAGGTGACTGATATTTGTACCGGTATTAAAAGATGAAAAGAACGCAATGGCACCGATGATAATAACGAAATATTTCACCCGGATAGGAAAAAGGAAATAGAGATAGACATACCGATTGGGAAACATAAGACCATAGGCAAGCAAAATCCCATACACCGCTCCGCTGGCTCCCACCACTGGTATGGTGGAATTCAGATTAAATATAATGGTAACGAGACCGGATCCGACACCCGTGAGGAAAAAATACTTCAGAAACGATTTTTTCCCCCAAACCATTTCCAGTTCCGAGCCGAACATCCATAGGACGAACATATTGATGAGAATATGCCAGAATCCCGCATGGAGGAAGAGGTAAGTCACAGGCTGCCAGATCATAAGACTTCTCCAGAAATATCGGGGGACAATCCCGAACAAACGAAATAAGAATCGCTCCTGACCGGAAATAAAGAGAATACCAAAAACTACAACATTGGTTATGATCAACAGCTTTATGGCATCTGTAAAAATCCGGGGTCTTAGCGGATACTGTCCTGACTTATAATTTCCAAATTGATATATCATCGTCTTATTTAAAGGTACATTGTTAAACTGGAAAAATTCAAGATATTATCTTCTCTAATACCTGCAGTGACTTTAAATCGCGAATTCCCTCAAGGTGAAATTTTAGATAGTTATTTAAAAATCCTCCAACCTGTTTACGATCGCCAGGCTGTAATTTCATCTCCTCAAGGTCTTTAATATTTCCTCTTTTTAGCTTCTTTAGAAGCTCAATAGCTCTGTGTGACACGACAGAATCTTTAACAATAAAATGTGAACATTTGATGTTCTTATCATAGCAATCATTACACAAAAGTTCTCCATATTCCCCGGAAAACTGACCCTCCGTTAATTCATTATGACAGTGTGGACAATCTGATAGTCTTGGTCTAAATCCCAGTAGAGAAAGGAGATGAATCTCAAAAAACCAGAAAACTTTGTTTATTCTCCCGTTACTGTCGTTGATATATTGCAGTATGTCTACCAGCAGTTGGTAGAGCTCCTCATGGGGTTCTTCCCCTGTTACTGAACGGTCAACAAGTTCCAAAACAGCAAAGCCATAAGACAGCTTCTTCACATCCCTTCGCAATGAATGCCAGATTTTCTTAAATTCCGCCTTTGAAAAAATTTGCAGTTCCCGTTTAGGATTGTGATAAAACAAAAGTGATAGATAGCTTAAAGGATCAAAATAGGCACTTCTTAATGCTTTTCCTTTTCGAATTCCCTTCCCGATGATGGAAATTTTCCCAAAATCCCGTGTGTAACATCGGGCGATCTTGCTGGTATCTCCGTACTTAAAACTTTTCAGGATAATGGCATCTGTTTTTTCAACGGGCATCTTTTAACGGATTTCGGGCTTTAGCCTTTCAGTTTGGATAATTCGCCACCTTTACAAGGCCTCCCGTGGAGATAACTTCATTATTATCAATACTTCTTCGTGCCTTAGGGTATTTGTGGCAAATTTTTCAGGCTAATATGCCTTCGCGAAAATTACTTCGTGCTTGGCGGGATTACCGCTGTAAATACAATTAAGTCCTTCTGGGTTCTCATCAAAGGGGATGCACCGAATGGTAGCTTTTGTATCTTCCTTGATGCGTTCTTCCGTTTCCGAATCGCCATCCCAGCCGCACCTCACAAATCCACCCTTACCCTCGATGATTTCTCTAAACTCATCATACGAGTCCATAGTAAATGTATTGGCTTCCTGGAAGTCAAGCGCTTGCTTATAAAGTGAAGTCTGGATTTCTTTCAGAAAATAATTTATTTCTTCAACCAACTTTTCCTTAGAAATCTGAACTTTTTCACCGGTATCCCTGCGGACCAGTTGAGCTACACCATTTTTGATATCTCTGCTTCCTACCTCAAGACGGAGTGGGACACCTTTCATCTCCCAGTCGTAAAATTTAAAACCAGCTGTGACGGTTGTTCTATCGTCAATATGAACCCGTCTGTTATTATCTTTCAAAGCAGACAGGACAGGATTAATGTAGTCAAGAACCCCTTTCAATTCGTCAGAGGATTTTCCGATTGGAATGACCACAATCTGATGAGGTGCAATAGCCGGGGGAAGGCGCAATCCCTTGTCATCGCCATGAACCATCACCAGGGCACCAACGAGTCGTGTGCTCACGCCCCAGCTCGAAGCATATACGTATTCCAGGCGATTATCCTCTGTCTGGAATGTGACATCAAAAGCTTTAGCAAAATTCTGCCCGAGGTTGTGGGACGTTCCTGCCTGAAGAGCCCGTTTGTCCCCCATCATTGCTTCAATGCAGTAGGTGTGTTTTGCACCGGCAAACTTCTCTGCCTCAGATTTCAGTCCCGTGATCACGGGAATCACCATCACATTTTCCACTACCTCCCGATAAATATCGAGAATTAACCTAGCCTCTTTTTCAGCCTCCTCATAGGTAGCATGAGCAGTGTGTCCCTCCTGCCAGAGAAACTCTGTCGTCCTCAGAAAAAGTCGTGTTCGCATCTCCCAGCGAACGACATTGACCCACTGGTTGATGAGAAGCGGAAGATCCCGATAGGATTGAATCCACTTTTTGTACATAGCCCAGATAACCGTCTCTGATGTAGGACGAACAATTACTTCCTCCTCCAATCTGGAATCTGGATCAACTACTAGTCCGCTACGATTTGGTCCTTCCATCAAACGATGATGGGTTACAACAGCACATTCTTTGGCAAATCCTTCGACGTGCTCGGCTTCCTTGCTCAAAAACGATTTTGGAATAAAAAGAGGGAAATAAGCATTCACATGCCCTGTTTCTTTAAACCGTTTATCAAAACTTTCTCGAACAGTGTCCCAGATGGCATATCCGTATGGTCGAATTACCATTGTCCCCTTTACCGGACCGTAATCCGCCAGCTCAGCTTTAGTAATCACATCCGTATACCATTTTCTGTAATCTTGACTTTTTGGTGTAACTCCTTTTGGCATTACTTTCTCCTATTTTGTTAAACTTCACAAGGTGGCAAAATTTAGGTGGAGGTTGCTCTTTATTCAATGATTATGTTGGTTTATCACACATTATTGTCCGAATGATCCTGCGGGTGGACAGTCTTGTCCGGCTGCTGACTTGTCGGTCAGGAGCTCAAATGACTTGTGGATTGGTATCGGTGGTGTCATTCAAATGATGTTTGTTTGGTTAAGCGTATTTCTAACACACCCCCTCCCGCCTTTGTCCCGATAGAAAACGAAGCAATCATATCGGGGAAAGCTCGGTAGACCCCTCTCAAGAGGGCACTTTTGCACCTGTTAGCGATCTTCCATCAAAAAGTCCTTTCAGCTAATTGCAGGACAGGTTCGGTCAGGTCCCTGACTGATTAATGAAAAACAATTACTGTATTTTTACCTTGATTAAATATTCGATTTATTTGTAACATCCTGTAGGATAATTACAGACTACCTCCATGATACTCAGATTTATAAATGATTAACGAGTATAAAGAAAAAGAATCGGCTAAACCCGCAGAGTCAACAACTCCGGCGGGTTTTTACTTTCAATAAATGTATTTTTCAAATACAGTATAGCGCTCTTAATTGTGGTGTTATCACACATAAGTGCGGTATAGAAACGGGTTAGGCTTTTTTAAATAACAGAAGGAGGCATAGTTATGAAGAAATTAAGTATTCTAATGGTCTTTTTATTCTTGACCTTTGGTTGTACAGGAGGGTCAAAAATAAAAGGTAAAGTTGAGAATGTAATTACTGAACAACCAATATCGGATGTAGCTGTAGTTGCCACTATGAAAACCGATATTGAAGAAGACAAAAAATATGAGACAAGGAAGACGAAAACAGATAAAACGGGCACCTTTCTGTTGAAAGGTCTTTCTCCTAAATATGACTACACAATTACAGCAACCAAACCGGGATATTCTGTCAATGAAACTAGATTAAGTCCTCCTCCTGAGGGTAAAACCAAAATTTTGGATAGACCATTTGGTTTAGTAAAAGAACCTCCAAGAGAGGGAGTATATCTTTTTGTAAATGGTCATTATTCAGAAAGATTGCAGTCACTTGAATCTCATGACTTTAATAGATATGACGTACATTTCTATTCTGGTTCTGCTGCAGGACAACCCGACCTCTTTTACATAAAAAAGGGGGGGGTTGGGAAATATTCAAAGTTTTAGCAAATCATATCAAATGTATTTATCTTTTTTTTCTTTTATTGATGAAAAAACATACGATTACGATGTCATACCTGTACTGCTATTCCAAAGGTTGGTTTACAAAGGAGAATTATTAGGAAATAACGTATACGCACTGGGAGTATACAAAGAAAATAACAACTTAGGTGGTTGGTCAAAATACAATCTTAATTCATATGGAGATTTCGAAGAAGTACCAAGTAAAAGTTGGCATGCTAGCAGATCAGGTAAAATACCATTTCGTAAATATTCGACCAGATTGAAATCACAAAACATATTCTTAGTTAAATTATACAATTTGAAGAATGGTATTTACGCTTTGAGACGGGAAATAGACTGGAACAAGTATGAATATTCTTTCTTTGAATTAGAGTAAAAATGACTACACCATTATCATAATAGTTAATATTAAAAAAAGCCTAACCTACTTTAAGCCTTTAAAGTCAAGAAAAAATACTGATCCTTTAGTACAGCGATAGCCGCCAATAAAGAAATCTTAACCGCTCCTCAGGTCACGAAAAAGAGAACCTTTATAAATTGATTTTATAATCCATTCTGCGGATTTTACCCTTCAGGGTTTTAAAAGACGGTTGATGTATCAATTTACAATATTTAATAAAAGGCTAAAGCCTAAATTTCGGGCTAAAGCCTGAAATCCGTTAAACTGACTCCTACGAGCCAAACTCTGAACACATCAATTAACATTACAATTTACTGTATATTTCACCGGAAAGTTTTGTGTTTTTCCAATATTGAACTATTCATATCAACTTCCTTAGATTAACTGGTGTATGATTAACCGAATTTTGGTCTTAACCATTGTTTCTTTGATGACTTCATTAAACTTATCTGGAAAAAATATCCTCCTAACTGGCGGATTTGTATATCATGAAGATGGCAAATTTCTGACGGATACAGTTGTCTTATGTCAAGATGGAAAAATAACCTATGTCGGTCCGGCTGAAGATCTTCCCCCTGTTAATCACATTCATAAAATCAATCTCAACGGTGGTTATGTTCTTCCGGGGTTCATTGACAGTCATATCCATCTCCAGGGGTATGGGAAATCTCTCGACATCCTGAATTTAGTGGGAACAAAAAGTGTGGACGAAATCGCCACATTGGTTTCCGCTGCGATCAATCAAAAAAAGAAAGGTAAGTGGATCATTGGCCGGGGTTGGGATCAAAACGATTGGCTTGAAACTTCCTTCCCAACAAAAAATATTCTTGATAGACTTGCCCCGGATTATCCCATCTATCTCATTAGGATTGACGGACATGCTGTCTGGGTCAATTCAAGTGCGATGGATCTTGCTAATATCACCCTGAAAACTCCCGATCCGGAAGGAGGCAAAATTTTACGGAATGAATATGGGGAACCTACTGGAGTTTTCGTTGACAACGCTATTGCCCTCATCAGTGATCACATTCCCCTCCCTTCGAAAAATAAAAAACGGAAGCAGATTCTGCATGCGGTAAAAGAATTGAACGAGTCAGGAATTACATCCATCCACGATGCTGGTACCGATTCCGAAACTCTTGACCTGCTTAAAACACTGGCTGATTCCGGAGATCTAAACCTAAGAGTATACGCCATGCTGCATGACGATACAGACCAATATCTTCCATATTTTAAAACCGGCACTCTCATTGGTTATGGGAACAACCATCTCACTATCCGATCCATTAAGGCTTATATTGATGGAGCCCTTGGTTCAAGAGGGGCAATCCTGAAAGAGCCGTATGCAGATGATCCTGAAAATCGAGGTCTTTTTTTATCTCATCCTGAACATCTCGACTCTCTCGTCTCTTGTGCCTTTTCACACGGATTTCAGGTAAACATTCACGCCATTGGTGACCGGGGAAATCAGATCTGTCTTGATATTTTCGAAAAATATCTTGAAAAGTATCCCTGTGACTATCGTCCCCGCATCGAACACGCCCAGATTCTCGATCCATTAGACATTCCCAGATTTGCAGGTCTTGGAGTTATCCCGTCTATGCAGCCCATTCATTGCACCAGCGATATGCCATGGGTGGAAAGCCGTCTTGGAAAAGATCGGCTGTCTGGAGCTTATGCGTGGAAGTCCCTTATTGATTCCGGCGCCATCATCCCAGGCGGGTCAGATGCCCCTGTAGAAAATCCCAATCCTCTCTGGGGTATCTACGCTGCTATCACTCGTATGGATCATACTGAACATCCAGAAGGTGGATGGTTTCCCCAAGAATGTATTTCACGAATAGAAGCTATCAGGATGTTCACGGAGTGGGGTGCCTATGCCGCTTTTGAGGAAACCATAAAAGGAAAGATCAAAGATGGATATCTGGCTGATCTGGTGGTTCTGGATAAAAATATTCTAAAGATTTCGGCGGATGAAATTCTCTCTACAAATGTCCTCATGACAATCGTTAACGGAAAGGTCGTTCACAAAAAATGATCTCAAAATCTGAGCTTAAATTTCTTAAGAGTCTTCACCATAAGAAATTCCGACAGAAACACCAACAATTTCTCATAGAAGGCACTCGCATTATTGAAGAAGCCATTTCCGGAGATTGTCAAATTGTCAAGGTGTGGCATTTATCCAATTTAGATGAGCGTCAACAACGACTTATCAAAGAATGTGAGAAGAAGAATATCCTAGCAGTTTCAATTTCCGATCATTATCTGTCGCAGATTTCAGACACCGTTCACCATCAGGGGATTCTCGCCCTTGCAAAACTCTCTGAGGAAGATGAAATATCGAAAGGAGAAAAAAGTGACTGGCTCTACCTCGATGATATTCGAGATCCCGGCAATCTTGGGACAATTCTAAGAACAGCAGATTGGTTTGGTATCAATCGGGTGGCTCTTTCTCCAAAATGTGTAGACGCCTACAACTCAAAAGTGCTCCGATCAGGTGCGGGAGCTCATTTCCACCTTGATGTCCATACTAATGTGAGTCTAATCGGAATTAAAAATATGGGGCACACAATTATTGCTTCATATCCCAGGGGAAAACACATCTCAGAATATCAGGCACAAACACATAAAAATTGGTGTCTTATCTTAGGGTGTGAAGCTCATGGTATTTCAGATGATATAAAGCCATTGGTAGATCACTATGTGGCAATTCCTGGCAAAGGGAAAGTAGAATCTTTAAATGTGGCTGTGGCATCGGGAATTATGATGTATCTCCTCCGTTGATTTTTCAATATCTGGTTTTTAATAATTTTAGTTTATCACACATTATTATGAGTAATATTATTTTTGAACGAACCTCCTTTTTATACCCTTCTTACCTCTCCTTGCCCGTCCAACGCGTGCACTTACTTGAAATTAGATCTTCTTTGCATTACGAACTATAAATATGACTTCTTAGGGTGTCTATAAAAATGTAACAAGTACAGACAATTGGCTAAATCAGAAAAACTTTCCTCGTCTAAATGTCTATATTCACCCCCTCTTTTTTTCTCCCCCATCAAGGGGGAGAAGGTCTGGCGTGTACATTCTTCCATAATTGGCTACCTTAGAAAAACTCCTCTCCCTTGACGGGAGAGGGTTTGGGTGAGGGTGATCTTTCACCTCTCCTTTGCGGGCTTTTGACTGATCTTTTAGGTACCCGACAGATTTATCAGGCCCCCGACTGATTAGTGAAGAACTCAAAACTTTTAAAATATCATCTCGAATTTTCAAAATTTTAAATGTATCCTCTTCTAAAGATTTGTAAATTTTTGGTTCGATTAATTATATTTAATGAGGAGCAAGATAATGAAAAGAAAAATGGTAATGATAGACGGCAATGAAGCTGCTGCCTATATTGCCCATAAAACCAACGAAGTGTGTGCTATTTATCCTATCACGCCATCCTCTCCGATGGGTGAACTCACAGATGCCTGGTCAGCTAAGGGTCAAACAAATATCTGGGGAACTGTTCCCGTCGTTGTGGAAATGCAGAGTGAAGCCGGAGCGGCTGGAGCTGTCCATGGAGCTCTGCAAACGGGCGCACTCACTACTACATTTACCGCTTCACAGGGATTATTACTTATGATCCCCAATATGTTCAAGATTGCGGGTGAGTTGACTGCCTCGGTATTTCACGTTTCCGCTCGAACGGTTGCTACACACGCCCTCTCAATATTTGGAGACCATTCAGATGTCATGGCAGTGAGAGGAACTGGATTTGCTCTTATGGCTGCGGGGAGCGTCCAAGAAGTGATGGATCTTGGTCTAATTTCCCAATCAGCCACATTAGAAGCTCGAGTCCCCTTTCTCAATTTCTTTGATGGATTTCGCACTTCCCATGAAGTGATGAAAATCGAACAACTTTCTGATGATGATATAAGAACCATGATTGATGATGAACTTGTGTTAGCACATCGTGAGAGAGCTCTTAATCCCAATAGACCAGTATTAAGGGGTACGGCACAAAACCCCGATGTTTTCTTTCAGTCAAGAGAGACCGTGAATCCTTTCTATGCTGCCACACCACAAATCGTCCAAAAAACTATGGGTAAATTTGCCGGGCTTGCGGGTCGTCATTACCATCTATTTGATTATGAAGGGTCGTTAGAAGCAGAATATGTCTTCGTTATCATGGGTTCTGGAGCAGAGACAGTTCACGAAACAGTTAACTTTTTGAATAAGTCCGGTGAAAAAGTAGGGGTTATTAAAGTACGTCTGTTTCGTCCATTTTCCTCTAAAGCTTTTGTGAATGCCTTACCAAGGACAACCAAAAAGATTGCCGTCCTTGATAGGACTAAAGAGCCGGGAAGCACAGGAGAACCGCTGTATCAGGATATTGTAACAGCTTTGATGGAAGGTAAAAATAATGGACTGCCCTTTAGCTCTTTGCCGACAGTTATTGGGGGTAGATATGGGCTGTCTTCAAAGGAGTTTACTCCGGGAATGGTAAAAGGTGTCTTTGATGAACTCAAGAAAGATGAACCAAAAAATCACTTTACTATCGGTATTCACGATGATGTTTCTTATACAAGTCTGAACTATGACCCAAATTTTTCAGTCAGAGAAGCAACGGGATTCAATGGTATGTTCTACGGATTGGGGGCTGATGGTACTGTGGGAGCCAATAAAAACTCAATTAAAATAATCGGAGAAAACACGGACAAATATGCACAGGGATATTTCGTTTATGATTCAAAAAAAGCGGGTGCCATGACGGTTTCTCATTTGCGTTTTGGCGATGAAAAAATCTACTCTCCCTATCTCATCAATCATGCTGATTTCATTGCTTGTCACCATTTTACATTTCTTGAAACACTCGATCCCCTCAAAAATGCTTTGAATGGCGCTACGTTCCTGCTCAATGCTCTTCACAGTCCCGATGAAGTGTGGGATAATCTCCCTGCAAGAGTTCAAAATCAGATTATTGATAAACAGTTGAAATTTTACGTCATTGACGCACTGAAGGTAGCTAAAAAAACGGGTATGGGAGTGCGGATCAACACCATTATGCAGACTTGCTTCTTCGCCATATCAGGGATTCTTCCGCGGGATGAAGCTATTAATCAGATTAAAAACAGTATTGAAAAAACGTATGGTCAGAAAGGTAAGGCTGTTGTAAAAAAGAATTTTTACGCAGTCGATCAAACCATTGAGAACCTTCACAGGGTAAAGGTTCCATCAGAATCACAAAGGGAAGAGAGTACGAAATCCATCGTTCCAGATGAATCCCCGGATTTTGTAAAAAACGTAACAGCAGAAATTATTGCTGACCGTGGAGATCAACTGCCTGTGAGTGCCTTCCCCAATGATGGTACGTGGCCCACAGCCACCACCCAGTGGGAAAAACGGAATATTACCTCAGAGATACCGGTGTGGAATACCGATATCTGTATTCAATGTAATAAATGTGCCTTAGTATGTCCCCACGGTGTAATTCGGATTAAGGTTTATGATAAAACACTTCTTGATGATGCCCCGGAGACATTCAGATTCTCAAAGGCTCGTGGAAAAGAGTGGAATGAGAACGAAGTTTATACACTTCAGATCGCTCCCGAAGATTGTACTGGCTGTGCCCTCTGTGTTGATTTTTGTCCCGTGAAGGATAAGGCTGATCCATCTCTCAAAGCAATTAATATGAACCCCCAACAACCCTTGATAGATTCTGAAAAAGAAAACTGGGATTTCTTCCTGAAGCTCCCTGAAGTGGACAGAGCAAGGATAAAACACAACACTTCAAAAGGGTCTCAATTTTTGCAACCTCTGTTTGAGTTTTCCGGTGCTTGTGCTGGTTGTGGTGAGACTCCCTATGTAAAACTGGCATCCCAACTTTTCGGTGACAGGATGATTGTCGCCAATGCTACTGGTTGTTCCTCAATTTACGGGGGTAACCTTCCTACCACTCCCTGGGCAAAAAACCGTAATGGACGTGGACCTTCCTGGTCCAATTCCTTATTCGAAGATAACACCGAATTTGGGTTTGGATTTCGTCTAACAATTGATAAACATATGGAGTATGGTATAGAACTATTAAACAGTCTCCGGGGTGAAATAGGAACTGATTTTGTGGACGAGATCACACATGCTGACCAGAGCGATGAACCAGGAATATTCGAACAAAGAATGAGAATCGAAAAACTTAATAAAAAGTTAAAAAGGCTTTCTCATCCTGCTGCAAAACAACTACTTTCTATCTCAGATGACCTGGTGAAGAAAAGCGTCTGGATTATGGGAGGTGATGGTTGGGCTTACGATATTGGTTATGGTGGTCTGGATCACGTTATTGCTTCAGGTCGGGATGTGAACATTCTAGTGCTTGACACAGAAGTATATTCCAACACTGGAGGTCAAGCATCAAAAGCAACTCCAATGGGATCTGTAGCAAAATTCGCCGCTGCAGGAAAACCTTCCAATAAGAAGGATCTGGGTCTCATGGCAATGAACTATGGTAATGTCTATGTAGCGCAGGTTGCAATGGGCGCTAACGATGCACACACAGTGAAAGCATTTGTAGAAGCAGAATCATTCCGGGGACCATCCCTCATTATTGCTTACAGTCAATGCATTGCTCATGGTATTGATATGACTCGCGGTATGAATCAACAAAAACTTGCAGTAGATAGCGGACACTGGATATTGTATCGTTTTGATCCCCGTTTAGAGGCTGATGGGAAAAATCCTCTACAGCTTGATTCGAAAAAGCCAAAGATTCCAATGCAGGATTATTATTACAACGAGACCCGATTCAAAATGCTCACCCAGCTTATGCCAGAGCGAGCAGAACATCTTCTTCATAAAGCACAAAAGGCTGCCAGAAAACGATATGAATACTACCATCATTTAGCCGCTTTAAACCCGTCATCCAAAGATTAAAGAGGGGTGGTAATCCATCAATATCTCTTATAATCTAGAGAGAACAGCCTGACTTTCAGAGAATTTATTCGATCACAGTCAGTTGATAAACCAAAATATTCTTTAATGCACGAGATGTCAATAGCAATAAATGTGGTGGACATCATCACAAAACAGGCTCAAGTTGAAAACGCAAAGAAAATCAACAAAGTGGAACTTGAAATTGGAGTTCTTGCCGGCGTTATGGTAGAATCACTGCAATTCTGCTTCAAGGCAGCATGTAAAGATACAATGGCTGAAAACGCCAAAATGACCATCATTGCTGTCCCGGGAAAAGGCAATTGTCTGGATTGTAATAAGACCTTTCCCCTTGACACCTATCTTGCTTCCTGTCCAAATTGTCAAAGTTTTAGCGTGGATATCATTCAGGGCAGGGAAATGAAGATTCGATCGATAAATATTGATTAGAGGAGTTTATTATGTGTGATACATGTGGATGTGGACAACCTGAAACATCCGTAACCATTCGTAAGCCTGGAGATACGGAAGAACATTTTCACAAACATGCTCATGCCGATCACCAGCATCATCATGACCAAAAACACAGTCGAAAGATAGCTATCGAAGAAGATGTGCTTTCCCAAAACAATCTTCTGGCGGAACGAAACCGAGGTTACTTCGAAGGAAAAGGTATTTTTACACTTAACCTTGTAAGTTCCCCGGGTTCTGGTAAAACAACCCTATTGGAAAAAACTATAAACGATCTGCACGACGATTTTAATTTTTGTGTTATTGAAGGTGACCAACAAACTATGCGAGATGCGGAGAAAATACAATCCACAGGTGTGCCAGTCGTTCAGGTCAATACAGGGACCGGTTGCCATTTGGACGCCAGCATGATTCATCGAGCAGTTAAGGAGTTATCGCCACAAAATAATTCCATATTGATGATCGAAAATGTTGGAAATCTGGTATGCCCAGCTATGTTTGACCTTGGTGAACATCATAAAATAGTTATCATCAGCATTACGGAGGGAGATGATAAACCACATAAATACCCAACGATGTTCAACGTGGCGGATGTCTGCATTATCAACAAAATAGATTTACTTCCCTATGTCGATTTTGATATAGAAAAATGTAAAGAGTATGCTCTCCAGGTTAATCATCATCTGTCGTTTTTCGAACTATCGGCGAAAACAGGTTCTGGAATGGCTCAATGGTACGACTGGTTAAAAGATAAAGTCTCTCACTACAAGGCTTTATGACAAAAACCGTTAAAAGGGAAAAAATCTCTGTTAACGGAATTGTTCAGGGTGTTGGTTTTCGTCCGTTTGTCCACAATCTTGCAAAAAAATATCATCTTGCAGGCTTCGTCACCAACACATCTACCGGTGTTGAGATTGAAATCGAAGGTTCAAACAGACGCTTGAACAAGTTCATTAAAAAAGTAAAAATTAACGCACCACCACTCTCTATTATTACCGATATTCAGTCAGAATTCATCGAACCTCTACTGGATGATGACTTCATCATTAAACCATCAGACGCACAAGTATCTGTTGCTACATTGATTTCCCCGGATGTAGCTGTCTGTGAGGATTGTTCTAAAGAACTTTTTGATCCCCAGGATCGCCGGTATCTCTACCCTTTTATAAACTGTACCAACTGCGGTCCTCGATATACCATCATTGAGAATATTCCCTATGACCGCCCATACACATCTATGAAATCATTTGTGATGTGCCCAGACTGCCAGGCAGAATACAATAACCCTTCAAACCGCCGATTCCACGCTCAGCCCAACGCCTGTCCTGTATGTGGACCCCAGGTGTCACTTCACGATGCAACGGGTCAGAAACTGGAGAGTTCAGATCCAGCAAGCAAGACAGCGGAACTATTGAAATCAGGGAAGATCCTCGCCATAAAAGGTCTTGGGGGATTTCATCTGGCGGTGGATGCAACAAATGAAAAAGCTGTAATGGAGCTGCGAAAAAGAAAAGGTCGTGAGGAAAAACCACTGGCTATTATGGTAAAGGATATTAAAATCGCCAGAACTATTTGCAATCTGATAAAAGATGAAGAACAGATTCTTGCCTCATTCCAACACCCAATTGTATTGGCTTATAAGAAGAGTGACCACGGGATTGCTCCCTCTATTGCTCCAGGCAATGATCGATTCGGTATAATGCTCCCCTATACTCCACTACATCACATATTGATGAGTTTTGACTTCCATGCACTTGTGATGACAAGCGCCAATTACTCAGAGGAGCCCATTTGTATTGAAAACGAGGAAGCCTTTGAACGACTTGGAAACATTGCCGATTATTTTCTCACACACAATCGAGATATCTATCTCCGGTCTGATGACTCGGTAGTAATTCACTTAAACGGGAAAATGCACCAGATTCGACGGAGCCGGGGATATGTCCCAAGACCACTGTTTGTTTCATCTAAAGGAGCGCCTATCCTTGCTGTTGGCGGTGAGCTAAAAAATACAATTTGTCTTCTAAAGAACGATAAAGCTTTCCTGAGTCAGCACATTGGAGATCTGGAAAATCTGGAAGCTTACAATTTCTTTAAAATGACTGTTAATCATATGGAACGGATATTTGAAACCAAGCCAGAACTCATTGTTTACGACCTCCATCCAGGCTATTTTTCAACCCAGTGGGCGAAAGAACAGACAGATGTTCCTACCTTTGGGGTTCAACATCACCACGCTCACCTAACCGCCTGTATGGCAGAGAATCAACTTACCGATCCCGTCATTGGACTCATTATGGACGGCACGGGTTATGGCACGGACGGCACCATCTGGGGCGGTGAAGTATTGATGGGAGATTTCAGTGAATTCACACGTTACGCATATTTTGAACCGATGCTTCTCCCCGGAGGTGATGCCGCCATTAAAGCTCCCTGGCGAACAGCAGTCAGCTATCTGTTGAAATCCTTCGATGGTGAGCTTCCCGATCTACCCTTTCTTGAGCAGCATAATACTGAACCTATTGTTGAGATGGTGAAAAAACAGTTTAACTGCCAATCCACCAATAGCTGTGGAAGGCTGTTCGATGCCGTGGCAGCTATGTGCGGAGGCAAACAGAAAATTCATTATGAAGCACAGGCTGCAATCGAATTTATGCAGGTTGCATCTCAACTGGACATTGATCCTTTTGATGTCGAAATTTCTACTGTGAACGACAGTAAAATTATGTGTGTTGCTCCCATCATTCAATCTGTAGTAAAATCTGTTCTGGACGGAGAATCCATTTCCAAAATCAGCGGACGTTTTCATAAAACCCTGATTGATCTGTTCACAAAAATTGTAAAAGAAACATACAAGACGACAGGAATTCGAGATGTGGTATTAAGTGGAGGAGTTTTTCAAAACCACCTCCTATTTGAAGGAATCATACCGGCATTGCTTTCAGAGGGATTCAACGTTTATACTCATTCACAGGTACCCACGAATGATGGTGGACTTTCTTTAGGACAGGTAATGCTAGGCAGACATTATTTACAAAAGTGATGAAAGGAAAATATTAATATGTGCTTAGGAATACCCGGAAAAGTAATTGAAATATTTGACGAAAACGGACTAAAAATGGGGAATATTGATTACAGTGGAACTGTCAATAAAGCGTGTTTGGAGTATGTGCCAGAAATTGAGATTGGTCAATATACTGTGGTGCATGCGGGGTTTGGTATTTCTATCTTAGATGAAGAAGAAGCGAATAAATCGTTAAAGATCTGGGAAGAGTTTGCTGATTCCGCCGCTCAAGAAGGGGTAGATATTTTTGGTAACCCATTAGATGAAGATCAATAACCATAATGGATTTCCCGCCAGCCACTCACAAAGTGGGGCAGGCTGGCAGGTTTTAACCATTTAAAAGACTGAAGTATAAATTCCACAGATATTGAATGAAATATTTAGACGAATTTCGCGATCCTGTTTTGGCTAAAAAAATTGTAGCTGAAATAAATGCCACGGTTACTCAACCATGGGTGATTATGGAAATTTGCGGGGGGCAGACCCATTCCATAATCCGCAATGGGATCGACCAGGTTCTAGCAAAGGAGATCGAACTGGTGCATGGTCCCGGCTGCCCTGTATGTGTCACTCCGCTTGAGATCATCGACAAAGCCATCGAAATTGCATCCAGACCTGATGTAATCTTCACCAGTTTTGGGGATATGCTCCGTGTGCCCGGCAGCAACAAGGATTTGCTAATGGTCAAGAGTGAGGGTGGAGATGTACGCACGGTTTATTCTCCATTAGAAGCGGTTGAAATTGCCCGGAACAATCCTGACAAGGAAGTGGTGTTTTTTGCTGTTGGGTTTGAAACCACTGCTCCCGGAAATTCTATGGCAATTTACACTGCTGCTAAAGAAAGGTTGACTAATTTCAGTGAATTGGTCAGTCACGTTCTTGTCCCTCCTGCAATGGAAGCGTTGTTATCATCTCCGGATAACCGTGTTCAGGGTTATCTGGCAGCGGGTCATGTCTGCACCGTGATGGGGTGGGAAGAATACGAGCCCATCGCAGAAAAATACAAGGTTCCCATCGTTCCAACCGGATTTGAACCGCTTGATATTTTGGAAGGTATACTAATGGTTGTAAAACAGCTTGAAACAGGACATCATGAGGTAGAAAATCAGTATCTTCGCTCAGTAAAGCGGAAGGGAAATATTCCTGCACAGAACGTCATTCAAAAAGTATATGAGGTAACAAACCGAAAATGGCGGGGAATCGGAAACATCCCCAGAAGCGGTCTGTCCATTCGAAAAAAATATACCAACTACGACGCCGAGAAAAAGTTCTCTGTTGGTGATATCGATACGATGGAATCTGACCTCTGTATCAGCGGAGAAATTCTTCAAGGACTGAAAAAGCCTTATGAATGTTCTGCATTTGGAAAAGAATGTACACCGACACATCCGCTTGGTGCTACGATGGTTTCCGCCGAAGGTGCCTGTGCAGCGTATTATAAATACCAACGAGTTACATAGCTTTGCGGAAGACACAACTTTGCGGAAGTTCCAAACTTCCGCAAAGTTATATGAAAAATGACCTTCATTAAAAATCATTACTACCACATTTATAACAGAGGATGTAACAAAGAGAAAATATTTTTCAACGAGGACAAATTACCATTACTTGTTACATAAGATGAAATCTACATTTAGAGATTATAGTGTAAATATTTTAGCCTACTGTTTAATGCCAAACCATTATCATTTTCTTATTCAGCAATTATCTGATAAAGCTATTTCTACATGGCTTCACAAATTATTTGTTGGATACTCCCAAGCAGTTAATAAGCAACAAAAAAGAAGTGGAACATTATTCGAAGGACGGCCAAAACACATACAAATAGATAAAGAAAAATATCTTATTCACCTTATGTGGTATATACACTCTAATCCTGTTCTTGCCCGAATAGTTTCCAGACCTGACGAATGGCAATTTTCAAATTATCTGGATTGCGTGGGTAAAAGAAATGGAACGATGGTTAATAAAGATTTTATATGCCAAAGATTTGGCTCTTTGATTGAATGCGAGAAGTTTGTGGAATCATATCAAATTGATAGATTAATCGAAGAAAAAGTTGGGAAATATTTCATTGATTAAAATCAATATCAAACCGCAAAGATGAAAGGTACTTCCTCAAAGATAGAAGGCTTATGAAAAAGTTTCTTTTAATTACGATTCTAATTTCTCTGATTTTTTCAGGGTGTGCAGGATTTCTATCAAACAAATCAAAAGATGTAATTGATGTTGAAAAGAGCTATTCAAAAATTGAATTAACCGAAGATTTAGATTTCTTGTTCCGAACCTTTGAGGATGTGCATCCTGACTTATATTTGTATACACAGGTGAATGTTATCGATTCAATGATTACCCTTGTCAAAAACGAACTGAAACACCCTTTGACATCGCTTGAATTCTGGAAATTGCTGACACCCGTTGTAGCAAAACTTGGTGATGGCCACACCTTTTTGAATTTCCCTTATTTATCTCGACAAAAGTACCTGGATAACGATGGAAGAATTTTTCCTCTTGAAGTTCGCATAGATGGAAATCAACTATTTGTAAGAGAGAACTATTCCTCAGACTCTACACTGGCGATGAATTCCGAGATACTCTCCATAAATGACCTCCCACAAGAAACGATATTGCAGGATTTACACCGGTATAGAGGCGGAGAGACTGTTGGATTGGTGAATCGCTACGTACAGCGCATGTTCAAACCACTATTATGGGCACACTATGGATTTGAGGATCGTTTCAAGGTTGAATATATTTCTTCATCAGATGGAGAACATTATGCGAAAACCCTGTTAGGTATTACGTCTGAAGAATATGATTCATTGTCTCAAAACAAGGAGAAATTCAAACAAAAACCTAAGTACTGGACATTTCAATCAATCCCTGATGAGAAAATTGGTATTCTTGATCTGAACTCATTCGCCAGATCGAAAGATTTGAAAACTTTCAAGAAATTCCTCAAATCAACCTTTACTACGATTCATCACGAAGAGTTGAGCAATTTGATCATTGATCTTCGGAGGAATGGCGGCGGAGATCACGAACTTGGTGAAGCTTTAATCTATTATCTGGCAACAGAACCGTGGGTTTTAATGTCCAAGGCGGTTCTCAAATTAAGCCCACAGATAAGAAAAGACCTCTTCCCCTGGTTTCTCCGTTGGATGCCAATCAAACCTGCTATCAAAGCATTTAGCTTCTTGTATAGTGCGACAGGTATCGAAAGAGTGGACATCGTTTCAGATTCCAACAATGTTGATTTATTGACTGTCTACACAAAACCGAAAAAACTCAAAAAGAACCCATTGCGATTTTATGGGAATACCTTTGTTCTCATTGATAACTGTTCCTATTCCATGTCAGTTATCTTTGCAGCGGTTATGAAAGATTATCATTTTGCTACGCTTATCGGTGAAGAAACTGGGCAACCAGCCAATCCGTATGGTGGGAATTATTTTTTTAGTTTGCCAAATACTCACCTGAGAGCAAGTGTTTCATCTGGTAGAACATACCGTCCCAATGGTCAAAATACTTAACGTGGTGTTATTCCCGATTATGAAGTAAAACAAACCCAAGAGGATCGAGAAAAAGGCATTGATACAGTGATGGAATTCACGAAAGAATTGATAAATAAAAATGTAACTTTGCGGAAGTGAAATTTATCCGCCTGCCGGCGGAAACTTTCGCAAAGGTAACAAAATAGAGAAATTATAACATGAAAATTGAAAACCTCTCCTGCCCCCTCCCCATTATGGATCATGATACGATCCAACTTGCCCACGGTGCCGGCGGACGGTTGTCCGCAGATTTAATCGATAAAATCTTCCTCCCACGGTTTGGAAACGAAACCCTGGATAAACTGGAGGATCAGGCAACTCTTGAATTACCCGGGAAAAAACTGGCATTTTCCACCGACAGTTTTGTGGTTGATCCAATTTTCTTCCCTGGTGGCAATATCGGGGAACTTGCTATTAACGGTACTGTGAATGATGTATGTATGTGTGGAGCAAAACCCCTTTACATCAGTGCTTCCTTCATCCTTGAAGAGGGACTTCCAATGGAAGACCTGCACCACATCGTCCTGTCAATGGAAGAAGCAGCAAAAGTTGCAAGTGTCACAGTTGTAACGGGAGATACAAAGGTTGTTGATAAAGGAAGTTGTGATAAAATATTTATCAATACGACAGGATTGGGGATTATTCCAGATGGTGTGAATATTTCCGCTGCTAATCTTCAGGTTGGAGATAAAATAATTCTGTCAGGTACTATTGCCGATCACGGGATGGCGGTAATGACCAGCCGGGAAGGTTTATCTTTTCAAACACAGGTAAAAAGTGATACAGTAGCTTTGAATGGTCTCGTAGAGGAAATGCTAAAGGTTACAAAAGATATCCATGCAATGCGTGACCCCACGCGGGGTGGAGTTGCTGCCACATTAAACGAATTTTCCCGCTCCTCAAAAATCGGTATCCAAATTGATGGCGATCAAATCCCCGTCAAACCCAAGGTGCACGGAGCTTGTGAAGTTCTGGGTATCGACCCGTTGTATGTAGCTAACGAAGGAAAGCTGGTTGCAGTGGTCTCCGATAACACAGCAGAAGATATTCTATCCGTCATGCATCAACATCCCCACGGAAAAGATGCAGTAATTATTGGTGTAGTGGTGAATGATCATCCGGAAATGGTTACTATCAAAACGGGATTGGGTGTAAACCGGATTCTGGATATGCCTGTTGGAGAACAACTCCCAAGAATCTGTTAAAACAAAGGAAAAGTAATGGATCTAAATATTCTTCTTATTACCGCAATTTCGATTGGTTTTATTCACACAATTATTGGTCCCGATCACTATCTACCGTTTATCATGATAAGTCGTGCTCGAGATTGGTCGCTGAAAAAAACATCCGCTATCACTCTCATCTGCGGGGTAGGACATGTCCTCGGGTCAGTACTGCTCGGAATGGTTGGTGTTCTTCTGGGAACAGCTATCGGATTTCTTGAAGGTGTTGAGTCCGTCCGTGGGGATATCGCAAGCTGGCTTCTGATTGGTTTCGGAGTTGCCTACGCTGTATGGGGAGTCCGTCTGGGCTTGCGAGCCAGTAATCACACTCACGATCACCCACACGACGGGGATTCACATCGCCATGCTCACCATCACCTTGGGAAACATATCCATCTTCATGGAGACTCAGCATCTATAACTCCATGGCTTCTGTTCATCATTTTCGTGTTAGGCCCCTGTGAGCCGCTCATTCCCATTCTCATGTATCCCGCTGCCCAGGGAAGCTGGATGAACCTTCTATGGGTAACTCTCGCTTTCGGGATAACAACCATTGTCACCATGACTGTCGTTGTCATTCTTACTTCTACAGGACTCGCAAAAATAAACCTGGGTCCTGTTGAACGTTATGTTCACGCCATTGCCGGGCTAATTATTGCTATATCTGGACTGGCAATTAAAGTTTTTGGATTATAGCCAACACAAATTTTTTCTTTAAGGTTCTTCACTGATCTTGACGAAGTGACAGCGGTGCAATTCCACTAACGTTTTTTTTGTTACTACGGGGAGCATAAAATAG
>CAZVFT010000042.1:0-21105 GCA_964626495.1 uncultured bacterium | reverse complement strand
AACCAACACCGTAGAGTTTCAGGCGTTTATCCGGAATTTCGATTGAATACACTAGGATAGATCCATTCTTTCCATCGTTAAGATTGGCTTCGATGGCTGATTTTGCTTCTTCAAAATGATTGAATGTATTTAACTCTACTACATCCTCAAAGTATTCCATGCCGAACATGTAATGATATTTCCGTAACTTCTTTGGTGTTAGTCCATCTTCCGATCCAAATGGCCGGAATCTTGGTGTGCCAATGTTTTTAAAGGTTGCTCTAAGTTTGTTAGAAACAGCCTTAATATGATTTTCCACCGACCAGTATTTTTTCTGGAAATAAGCATTACCAATGTATTCAGGGTCAACATAGGATATATAGGTGCTGCCGTTTTCCCACGTGCAAGCAATCCTCAGAGCGGCTGCAAATCCGGTAAGCCCACCAATTTGTTGAACTGCATCAATCAATTCATCATGAGTTACAATTAACACTCTACGGATATCCTCTCCAGCAGGAGAGTAGTCTCCAAGAATTTCAAATTCTTCATCTAGTAGCTTTTCTCTTACAGCAGATACAGCTTCACTGACGTTCATCTCACATTCTGTTGCAAGAATATATGGCTTCAAATGTTCCGCTTGAATTTGTGTAAACACGATGATTATTAATAATATCCAAAGTTTATAATTTTTTAAATTCATAGTGTTGTCCCCGTTATTCTGTTACATACATTGCACTATTTCTGTATCAGCTACAACAGAAATGAATACTTCCAATATATTAATTCAAGATATTTCGGTATGAATAGTATGTGGAAACAAATTCCTACTCACGTCACTTAAAAGGAACAGATTTCATTCCTCAATCGTTAAAGTTAAATTTCGGTATGATTGAATCAGAATTTCGAAACATTCTGGGCAAAATTGATGATATCTTTCGCGTTCGGAAAATTGGTTCTACCGGTCCAACCTGGATTGCTATAGGAGAATTGTTCGAAAATCACACAGTGGATGACATTACAAAGAAATTAAAAGAGTTCCCCATTTCTCTGAAGGTTAATCAAACAGATGGGATGGTATGGTTGACTATGGAAGAGGAGAAGGATACTATCATCAACATTCCTCCTATTAATCTTATCCTCTTTTTTGCTACTGTTTTTACCACTCTTCTCGCAGGATCTTTAATGGAAGGAGGTAATTTATTCCGTCATCCAGGTGATATTTTCAAAGGTGTCCCTTTTTCTTTTACCCTCCTTCTTATCTTAGGTACTCATGAATTTGGTCACTATTACTTTGCTCTCAAACATCGGGTGAATGCTACATTACCTTATTTTATTCCTGTTCCACCTCCCTTTATTCTGGGAACTCTTGGTGCATTTATTCGGATAAAAAGTCCTATTCAGAACCGAAGGGCTTTGCTTGAAATCGGGGCAGCGGGTCCCATAGCAGGATTTATCATTGCGGTTCCTGCTCTGATTATCGGGTTACTCAAATCAAAGGTAGTAATTTTAACTGACAATATTGGGATTTTCCTTGGGGATTCACTACTGATGAAGTTTTTAACCTTAATGACATTTCCTAATTTAGCTGAAAACCAGGATATCTTACTTCACCCCATTGCTTTTGCTGGCTGGATTGGGCTCCTTGTGACGATGCTTAATTTACTGCCTCTTGGGCAACTTGATGGTGGTCATATTGCTTATGCAATCCTCGGGGAGAAACAGAATAAATTAGCAAAGTGGATCTTCCTCAGCCTAATTCCCCTTGCTTTTTTCTCCCTGAACTGGCTTATCTGGGGTGCTTTGATTCTTATCCTGATGAGGACTGTCAGTCATCCACCGATTCTGGACATCAATACACCCCTGTCTTCTCGTGATAAAGCTATCGGGTGGATATCCCTCATCATTTTTATCATCTGTTTTATTCCCGCTCCATTTGGATAATAGATGATGTTACGTAATGAATATCACATTTGTCGTATTTTTATCTTTTTGATCCCAATTCTACTAACTGCCCAGAGCAGAATAGGGGAATGGAAATCTTATACATCCGTTCTCGATGTGAGGGAATGTGTTGAAATAAATGATGAACTCATTTGTGCCACATCCGGAGGGCTCCTCATATTTAATCGAACCGAAGAATTGTTTGAAACCATTACCAATATCAATGGACTTGTAGAAACAGACCTTTCTGTTTTAACGGTTGATAAGGAAGGTCATTTATGGGTGGGAAGTGCAGCAACGGAAGGTGTTGTAGTTTTATATGATTTAGATCAACGGAAAGCTGTAAACTCCTTCGATTTTGATCTTACTGAGATTGTTGATATTGTAATAACGGACTCAGTAGCATTTGTTGCGTGTTCAGAAAATCTCGATTTTGAAATCATGGCGTTTTTCTGGTCTCAAAAAGATGGGAAATACTTCTACAAGGAGAGATATAATCCATCAAATGCTAGGCTGGACTATATCTCAGATATTGCGGTTAAGGGAGATTCCTTGCTGGTAGCTTCTGATCTTGGATTATTTGTCGGTAATTATAAAGATTACATTTTGAATGACCCCCTAAGCTGGGAGCGAATAACAGAACTTGATGGTCAATCAATCACACCGGTCACTCGACTAAAGACCATTGGTAGTGAGTATTATTTGATAGGGAATGGAAGTATCTGGCGATACGGTGATAGTACAGAAGTAGTAAGTTCTGCCTACAGCGGCACCACTTATCTTAAAGATATTACTATAACCTTAGATGGGACACTGTTTGGGATTACAGGTCACAAATTGGTTCGATTTGCAGAAACTGGTACAATAGATACTCTATGGTCAATTAAACCAATGTCACAAAGACTAATTACCTTAAACGATAATAGGTTACTACTTTCCACTACAAAGGGCTTGGTGATTTTCGATATTGATGGGGAATTGTTTACATGGTTTGTCCCCAATTCTCCTATTTCTAATGTCTTTAACGCCCTTACGGTTCTGGAAGATGGTAGACTGATAGCTGCTGGAAAAGAGGGAATATCCATTCTTTCGGAGAATGGTTGGTATAATATCGTCCCTTCAAATGACACTACAATTATTAAATATTATACACCCTTTGACTACTTCCAATTTGTTGCAGATACTCTTCAGTTTAAATCAAATCTGGTTTGGGATGTAGTGAATACCCAAGATAATCAGATATTTTTTTCCATTCAGGGAACCTACCCCGACACAAACAGTGCTGGAGAACCTTATGGTGGGGGGCTGGTTCGGATAGACCTGAACAATCCACATAACTACTCTGTTTACGACACAATGTACATAAATCCATATGCATATGATGATCGGGGATACCAAAACGTTCGGGGATTAACACTAGATAGACAGGAAAATTTGTGGATAGCAAACTTTGCTGCTTCTGACGAAAACAAAAAAGTACAGATTAGAGACTCTGATGGATTTTGGTATCATATTACCCAGGGGAGTATCTCCAAAAAATTGAACAATCCAACTGAAATTTTACTTCCAAAGTCCAACATTGCAGTTGTGGGAAGTAGCCAGGATGATGGACTTTTCGTTGTTAATTATGATGATGATGTTGGTGGAGGTTCCCAAGAATCTTCTACCTCAATAAACGGAGTATGGTCATACTTTTCAACACCACTTCTTGCCAGTAATTTTGTCTGGGATCTAGAATCTACCGAACTCAACAGTGTTTTTGCTCTAACATCCAATGGACTTCAACATCTTATTTTTAATTCTAATTATACCCAACTCCGTCCCAACTGGGATTCCAATGGAGACGGAAGGAAGGACACATTTTTCTCCTATTTTGCTGGTGTTCCCTTTGGGCAAGGCTCAAAAATTGTTGCAGATTATCGAAAGAATCTATGGGTTTCTTCTATTTCAGATGGACTGTATGTATTGCTTCAGAATTCAACTCCCTGGCCAGATTGGGAAGGTTTTCGGCATAGCAACAGCTATCTGCTGTCAGATGCTGTGACTGCCGTCGCCACTGATAATAATCTCGGAATTGCCTACATCTCCACGAACAAAGGAATCAACAGCCTGAAAATTCCCTTTGCAATCCCTAAAGAGAAATACCAGAATGTTATCACCTTTCCAAGTCCCTTTCGAATCCCAAGTGATCAACTGATGGTGGTAGATGGTTTGGTTGATCAATCATCCATAAAGATTATGACACTATCGGGATATGTTCTGCGAGAAATACTCTCAACATCACCGTCTGTGTCAGGATATCAGGCATTCTGGGATGGCAGGACGAATAGCGGAGAGTATGTTGGAACGGGGGTTTACCTGTTGGGGATTTATTCAGAATCGGGTGAAAATTATGTCACAAAAATTGCTGTTATCCGTGAATAAAAATTAATCTGTTTGCACTTTTTCTGACGTATAAGATTGGGGAAGATATTCTGGCATCAATCCGAAGTTACCCTCAAGTTCATTGGCAATTGATCGAATCATCTTCTTTCGATCGTTGTGGTGAAGAAAAGCACTCTTCATGCTATCGATGGTGATGGTTCTAAAATCATAAAGGTTAAAATTGTACAATTCGTGCGCTAACATAAATTCTTTTGTCAATGTAGTGTTTGAAATGAGTCGGTTATCCGTGCTTAATGTAATTCGGATACCCTGTTCGTAATAGAAGAGAATGGGATGGTATTTCAAACTCCGAACACTTTTTGTGTGATAATTACTAGTAAGAGTAATTTCTAGTGGAATCCGGTGATCATTTATGTATTGCATCAAATCGGGATCTTCTTTCAGGCGGGTTCCGTGTCCGATTCGGTGCGCACCGCAGTAATGAATTGCCTGGTGTATTGACTCTGGTCCGAAAGCCTCACCGGCATGGAGGGTGGTATTAATATTGTTATTGAGAATTAGATAAAACGCCTCCCGGTGATGTTTGGCAGGGTAATTCTCTTCTGCTCCTGCCAGATCAAATCCCACTACTCCTTTGTTTTTAAATTGTACAGCAAGATCTGCCAATCGTAGGGAAACCTCTGGGCTAATTTCACGAATACCACAAATGATCTGCCCACACTTGATATTGAAGTTCCCTTCTGCTTGCCTGAGACCCTTATTAACAGCTTCAACAGCCTCTTGTGGAGTCATCCCCCATTTTGTGTGAAGGATAGGGGAGTAACGCATTTCAAGATAACGAACATTTTCACAAGCTGCATCTTCTACCAACTCATACGCCGTTCGAGTTAGACTTTCGGGAGTTTGCAGAACACTGAGAGTGATCTCAAATTTCGTAAGATAGTCGTTCAGGGAACCTCGCTTGTCCCCTATAGAAAGTATCTTTTTCAAATCATCAGGATTATCACTGGGAAGTTTGATTTTATCTTCCTGAGCTAGTTCAATCATAGACTCTGGTCGGAGAGACCCATCCAGATGGCAGTGCAGTTCTACTTTCGGAAGAGCTTGGACTACATCATAAGAGATTTCAGGTGGTTTTTTCATGTGTTTTTGCTACTCTATAAAGAAGAAAAGCGACGATAATTAAAAGTATTATTCCCGGCCAGGTACCTAAGGGTTCCTTGACAATAGCGAGAACGTCCGGGTTTCCAGTGGCAACAATGGGAATTGCCATCAGAATGCCAACCAACGCTTCTCCTGTGATGAGTCCGGAAGCAAAAAGAAGTCCGCTGTTACCTACAGCCATTTGATTCCGCCTTACTTTTTGTACTATCAAGGAAATCATTCCTCCCACGAAAATAGGAACAGACAATTCAAAGGGGAGATAAATACCAACAGCTACCGCAAGAACCGGTAGGCGGAAAGACGATCCCTTTCGTTCCTGAACCTTATCCAGCATGATGACAACAATGGCAATGATCATCCCGATAATGATAATATCCCATGGTAAATCACGATTAAAAACACCTTTGGCTACTGATGCCATAAGGGTTGCCTGGGGTGCAGCCAGAGGATTGGGATGTTCCGGTGTGGCAATACCAATGCCATACGCTTTTTCAATGAGAATCAACACAGGTCCGAGAACAACTGCTGCTGTAAGAACTCCAACCATCTGCATCACTTGCTGTTTCCAGGGAGTGGCACCCAAAATATGTCCTGCTTTCAGATCCTGGAGATTGTCTCCGCCGATCGCAGCGGCACATGCTACTACAGCTCCTACCATAATGGCAGCTGCTGGACCGACAGCGCTTCCCGTTCCCATTAGTGCAAGGAGCATAAGGGAAGAAAATAAAATTGTTGCAATGGTAACACCCGAAATAGGATTATTGGAGCTTCCCACCAGACCTGCCATATACGCAGCCACTGACGAAAAGAGAAATCCAGCAATAAGCATCACCACTGCCATTACCAGTGATGGAGCAGAACTCTTCGTTATATATGCATACACAGCAAAAATGGGAATGATGGAAATTAGAAGTCCAATGGCTACCCATTTTATTGGAGTATCTCGCTCCTCGCGGGGAATATCTTCAGACCGTGTCGTCTCTCCAACTCTATATGTAGCAAGACTCGAGCGAATTCCCGTCAAGATAGATCCCCGAAGATTGATGAGAGCCCAGAGACCGCCTATAACCATAGCACCAACGCCAAGAAAGCGAGTCTTATCTGACCAGATTTCATTTGCCCATTCCACTGCTGATATTGGACTTCCATCAGCAATCGGCCACGCATTTGCAGCTGCGTAGATGGGAATTGCCACCAACCAGTTCAACGCTCCTCCGATAAAAACCAGTACAGCGATATTGATCCCAACAATATATCCCACAGAAACGAGAGCGGGAGAGAGATTGGATCCAAAATAAACGATTGACGAACCCACCCGGGTTCCTACTTCTACAACACCCGTCCAGAGACGAAGACCGATTTCTCCGAATTTGAAGAAAGCTCCCAGCAATCCAGCGTTAATGATATGTTTCAGTCCTGATCCTCCTTTTTCTCCAGATTTCAGGACTTCTGCTGTGGCTACCCCTTCGGGAAACCTGAGTTTCTCCTCGATGATGAGTGCTCGTCGAATAGGAATGGTAAAGAAAACCCCGATGACACCTCCGAGAGCTGCAATAATGGTCGTCTCCCAATAGTTGAAACTGGTCCAGAATTTTAAAACAATCAGAGCAGGCAGTGTGAAGATTACCCCTGCTGCCAGCGATTCCCCGGCAGAAGCAGCTGTCTGAACAATGTTATTTTCCAGGATATTGGATCGCCGAAAGAGACGGAGGACACCCATGGAGATAACAGCAGCCGGAATGGAAGCTGATACGGTCATCCCGGCAAAAAGTCCAAGATATGCGTTGGCTCCAGCAAGGACAACGGAAAGAATAACTCCAAGGATAATCGCCTTCAGAGTGATTTCAGGAAGCAATTTTTCTTGATTCACAAGTATCCCTTTCCAAATTATTGGTCTGAAAATAGTAATGTTTGTGCCAAGAAAACAAGAGGAAGATTGACGTAAGAGAGGTATTGAATATTCGGTATAATTATTGTAAATTTAAAACATTGATAGGGGTGCTGCCTCGACCATTGTCGATTCGGCTGAGATCACACCCTTTGAACCTGATCTGGATAATACCAGCGTAGGGAGGTTAAAATGTTAAACAAAATGAAATCCCGATTACTATCGGGTAAAAAACAAAATCATCACCTCTTCTTCTTGAAGGGGATTTTTATTTCCATTATTCTAACTCACCTTCTCTCAGCTCAAACCATTACTGTTTCTGGAGTTGTAACAAATGAAGAAACTGGTAAACCAATTGTTGGTGCAAACATCGTTTCTGGAGATATAGGGACAACTACGGACAAAGATGGACAATTCTCACTCAATATTCCTAAAAAAAGTACGATCACCATTTCCTTTATTGGGTTTAAATCAGTAACTATCTCCCCTTCACAGGGGTTTATTACTGTTCGTCTTACTCCTACCGTTATCAAAGGAGAGGAAGTGTACGTTTTAGCAAATCGGGCTGTTGCGGGGGTCACACCAGTGGCATTCTCTACTCTGACACCAGAGGAGATTAATGTTCATTACACCGTTCAAGATGTGCCGATGGTTTTAGCATCGGAGCCGGGAGTGTATGCCTACAGTGAAAGCGGCAACGGAACAGGATATTCCTATGTCTCTATCCGTGGATTCGATCAGAGTCGGATCGCTGTTATGCTGGATAATGTTCCGTTGAATGATAATGAAAGCCATCAGGTTTACTGGGTTGACCATGGTGATATTCTTTCGGATGCTAAGGATGTACAGATTCAGCGGGGGATTGGGAATAGTCTGTATGGTTCAGCAGCGTTTGGTGGGTCTATCAATGTTATTTCCGGAATATGGAAAGACGAAGAGGACTTTACTTTGACGGCAGGGGGCGGATCCTATGATACGCAGAAGTTTTCCTTGAACTACGGATCTGGAGGTCGTTTTGGTGATCGGCTGAGTCTGTCTGCTCGTCTGTCGCAGATTGAGTCTGATGGTTACCGGGAGTATCACCACAGCTTGCAGCGGGCACTTTCTTTTGGGGCGGAATTCCGCGGAGAAAAAGCAACATACCAGTTCCGTGGGCTGTTGGGATATGAGAATACCGATCTGTTGTGGGACGGTGTTTACGGAGATGATATCAACGACCGGGAGCTCCGCCGGAAGGGCTATAAGGGTTTTAGTGACGATTTTTTACAGCAGATCTACTCTTTTAATTCCCACACCAAGTTGAGTGAGACTTCTTTCTATCACTATACCGCTTACCTAGTGTTAGGAAGGGGATACTACGAGGCAGAGAAATATAGCAAAACGTTCTACGAGTATAATCTGGATGCTATCACAGATACCGCTTTTGCGGACAGTACCACGGATCTTCTCCGCCGCAAGTGGATTGACAATCTTTACTTTGGCATCGTCCCTCAATGGACACTGAAAGGAAATCGCCTTCGGTTAGATCTGGGCGGGGAGCTTCGTTATTACGGAGGTGTTCACCACGGTGAGGTGTCACACTTTACAGCACCGGAATTGCAGTGGATTGATAAGTTCAGGTATTATGAATACGTGGGTACCAAACTATCTCTCACAGCATTTGCCCATGTTGTTTACAATCTCAATGAACGGTTGCTTGCCACGGCTGATGTGCAGTTTCTCAGCCACAGGTGGAATATGAATCAGGAACCCATTGGACACGCTGCAGGCCATCAGATCTCAGCGGACTGGAACTTTCTCAATCCTCGCTTAGGATTAACGTACCGGGTGAGTGACGCCCTTTCAATCTTTGGCAGTTACGGTAAAGCTGAAAAGGAACCAGGTGACGATCAGATTATCAACGCTGATGAATGGGAATTTGAACCAAAAGGTGCCTATCCTGAGTTGATTTATGATGCTGAACTTGGATTGAACTACTCCGCTTCAAATTATTTCTTCAACCTTAATTTGTATCAAATCACCCTCAAAAATGAAGTGATGGAAACCATCAGTTTCGAAGAAGAAGGATACTATGAATATTCCCAGGCAGCGGGGACAATTCATCGAGGGATTGAGTTTGAAAGCGGGGTCAAACCTTTTCCGAATTTTAGTCTGAACGCAAATGGAATGTTAAACCAGAACATCTATACCAAAGGAGAATTGGAAGGAAATCTTCTCCCCAACCGTCCCGGGATTCTTGCTAACTTGACAATGAACTATACACCTGTGAATGGATTAACAATCTTTGGTCTTGGACGCTATGTTGGTAAAAGATACATTGATCCCAACAATATTGAGGAAAATTCCATTGAGGATTATACAGTTGTTGATGTGGGCTGTTCCTACCAGTGGAAAAACATTACCGTTTCAGCCAAGGTGAACAATCTGTTTGATACGCTCTATGTGACCCATGGAGAAGATTGGGGTTGGGGATGGGTTGCATACTGGCCCGGTGCTACAAGAAACGTTTTCGTGAGTCTAGAGTATCAACTATAACTGGTGGTCAGCCTCTTAATTCCTTCGATATTGATCATATCATAACCACAATGGGTAGCAGAGAGCACCCAGTCAAATAACTCCACTTTTTTACCAAGCCTTTCAAAGGTTCCAAACCTTTGAAAGGTTAATTTTAGTAACTTTGTGGAAGTTGAAGACAGCAAATAAAATCGTTATTCTCGGTAGGCTAATTTGGTTTTTTTGGACGACCATAAACTTCCGCAAAGTTTTGTTGTTCTTTTGAATGGTTAATAATCTTTTTACGGGACAGTCGTACTCTCTGCTACCCTACCTGTCATTTTAATAATAGGGAAAGAAACATGTTCTCTGCTACCCTTCTACTTGAGAAAATACAGGGGGATTCCAGAAATATTATTTAACCTGTGTAAAATTTAATTGAAGAAGGAGAGATGAATCCATTAACTTTAAGTGATGTCTTCCTCGAATAAAAAACGACTTTTTCTCATCGATGGTCACGCGATGGTGTACCGTGCCCATTTTGCCATGTTCCGGAATCCACTCATCACTACGGATGGTCGTCATACCAGCGCCCTTTATGGATTTACCAACTCTATGTTCAAGATTCTTCGAGATGAAAACCCTGAATACATTGCGATCGTCTTTGACTCCAGGGAAAAAACCTTTCGACATGAGATGTATCCAGAGTATAAGGCAACTCGGGAAAAAATGCCAGACGAACTAAGGGAGCAATTCCCTGATCTATGGCGGCTCGTTGATGCTATGAATATTCCACGACTGGAAATGCCGGGATACGAAGCTGATGACATCATTGGCTCTCTTGCCACAATGGCGAAAAGTGAAGGTATAAAATCGTATATCGTCAGTGGAGACAAGGATTTTATGCAGCTGGTGGATGAAGACATCCAGATTTATTCTCCAGGGGGGATGAGTAAGCCAACCATCATTTACGATCGTGAAAAAGTAATCAAGAAATGGGGAGTAACTCCAGAACAAATTATCGATCTTCTGGGACTTATGGGGGATTCATCTGATAACGTTCCGGGGGTTGCCGGGGTAGGGAGGAAGACTGCCGTTAAATTGATTGAAGAATATGGCTCCTTTGAGAAGGCTTTGAGTCATGCTAAAGAAGTGAAAAATAAACGAGTACGAGAAGGATTAATCAACGGAAGAGAAGCAGCCATCCTCTCTAGAGAATTGGTGACTATCCTAACCGATTTACCATTATCAAAATCGGTAGATGAACTGGAGCGAACCGATTTTAATTTTGATGATTTGGAGGATATTTTTCGGGATCTTGAATTATATAGCCTTGAAAAACAATTGAACGACTTCCGAACTGATAAGGTTACATCAAAGGTACAAGAAAAGAATTATATGTGTGTTGATACCGTCGAAAAATTCGAGTTGATGCTTGAATCGTTAAAATCAGCAAAACTCATTTCAATGGATATTGAAACTACCAGCAAAGATCCAATGAGAGCGGAAATTGTCGGTCTCAGTTTTTCCGTGAAGGATGATGAAGGGTGGTATGTACCGATCCAATTTTTGGGAAAAGATCGCTGTCTATTTGGTGAAGATGATTTGGATTATGTTCTATCCGAGTTAAAACCATTTTACGAAGATCCTAAAGTTCAAAAATGTGGGCAGAATATCAAGTACGATATGCTGGTTCTAAAGAATAGCAGCATTGAAGTTCAGGGGGGTGTATTTGATACTATGATTGCTGCTCATCTTTTAAAGCCTGAAGTTCGCTCTTATACTTTAGGTAATCTGAGCATTGAATATCTTAATTATCGGATGCAGCCCATCTCTGACCTTATCGGAAAGGGTAAAGATCAAAAATCTATGGCAGATGTTCCTCTTGACGATATCACCCGCTATGCTGTGGAAGATGCCGATATTGTGACCCAACTTGTGCCCATATTGAAAAGAAATTTAAAGGATTCACAACTGATAAAATTTTATAATCAGGTGGAGATGCCGCTTGTTCCGGTGCTCGTTCAGATGGAATACAATGGAGTTTATGTTGATAAGGATTTTATGGGTAATCTTTCGATCTGGATGAATAAAAAGTTAGATACAGCAACTCAGGAAATTTATTCATTAGCTGGTACAGAGTTTAACATAAATTCACCAAAACAATTAGCTCAAGTTTTGTTTGATATACTTGAGTTGCCTAAAGTCAAAAAGAGGTCAACTGCTGTCAATGTACTGGAGAAATTAAAAAGCCAGCACCCCGTTCCCGAGAAGATCCTGGAGTATCGAAAATTCCAGAAACTCAAGTCAACCTATGTGGACGCAATACCCAGGTTAATCCACCCAAAAACAGGTCGAATTCATTCCTCATTCAGTCAGACAGTGACAACTACTGGACGACTTGCCAGCAGCAACCCGAACTTCCAGAATATTCCAATCCGAACTGAAGAAGGGAGAGAGATCAGGAAAGCGTTCCGACCACAGAAAGAGGGATGGATCATTTTTTCTGCAGATTATTCCCAGATTGAGTTGCGTGTTATGGCTCATCTCAGCGGTGACGAATCCTTGAAGGAAGCTTTTAAGAATGGCGAAGATATCCACGCCAGGACAGCCAGTAATATCTATGGCGTTTCATTGGAGGATATTCTTCCGGAAATGCGACGTACAGCCAAGGTAGTAAATTTCGGAGTGATGTACGGGGCAGGTCCATTCAGGATGTCTCAGGAACTTGGTATTCCGATGGAGGAAGCCCAGAAGGTTATTGATACTTATTTTAATCAATATCCTTGTATTAAGGATTTCATTGATGAAACACTGCATCAGGCAAGGGAGAAGAAGTTTGTTCAAACAATGCTTGGTCGTCGTCGGTATTGCTATGACATTGATAGTTCCAATCAGAGAATTCGTTCTGCAGTAGAAAGGGCTGCAATCAATATGCCCATTCAGGGAACGGCAGCAGAGATGATAAAATTGGCTATGATTAAAATCCATGATCGAATGATAAGGGAAAACTATAAAGCAAAGATGATTTTGCAGATTCACGATGAACTTTTGTTTGAAATTCCAGAAGACGAATTGGAAGATGTAAAAGATATTGTTATCTATGAAATGGAAAATGCTATGAAATTGGATATTCCTATTGTGGTTGACTGTGGAATCGGGAATTCCTGGTATGAAGCGCATTGAGATTTGCGATTTTCTACTGACCCTGTGAAATAGCAAAGCTATCCACCAGCTCTGTGAAATAAAATCTTCGATTTTAATGCTATGCATTATTTCACTGGGCCAGCTGGCGGATATTTCACAGGATTGACGATTTAAGATTGATAATTGTTGATTGAAGATTTGTGATTGAAATGAATCTAAAATAATTAATAGATTGATGAATAAGGAAGAACTTAAAGAGCGTACAAAAGTCTTTGCTCATCGATGTGTAAAATTATGTATTGCTCTACCAAAGAATGACCTTGGAAATCACATCAAAGGTCAGTTGATTGGGAGCTCAACCTCTATAGCTTCAAACTATCGAGCTGCTTGTATTGCTCAATCAAAATCAAGTTTTATTTCGAAATTGAGCATTTCAGTTGAGGAATCTGATGAATGTTGTTTCTGGCTGGAATTTATCATCAATGAGAAATTATTGACGAAGGAACGAGTCATCTCATTACTAAGGGAAGCTGAAGAATTGACCGCAATTATGGTTTCTTCAAGAAAAACCGCAAGAGGAGTTGATTGACCATTTTCAATTGATTATTTTCTATTGTATTCTTGAAAGAGTTACAGAAGACATAGGTAAATAAAAAATCAATTATAGGTATTTAAAAATAGAAAATCGAAAATAGTAAATAGAAAATAAAAAATGGAAGCTTCAGTATCATTAAAGAAAGTAGGAAAATTAGCCGAGGGTCAGTCCATTCTGGCTGGGCTGTCATTTGGAATTGAACGAGGTTCTGTGATGGTGTTGGTAGGTCCAAACGATTCCGGAAAGAGTACACTTTTAAAGGTTCTTGCAGGAGTCACAAAACCTGAATTTGGAAAGGTATTCATTAATGGTATGGATAACCAGTTAAGAAGAAATGAAACGGGACGTGTTGTAGGCTATATGCCCCAAAGCCCAAACTTCGATTTCCTACTTTCCATTCGGGAAAATATTATTTTTCACGGGTTACTTTATGGATTGTCAACTTCCTTCATACATTCTCAGATCCAAAAATTGTCGAACCTTTTCCAGATAAGAGACATTTTGGATTCACATCCAGCCAATCTTTCCCGTGGGTATTTGAAACTGGCTATGTTGGTAAAGACATTCATTCATGATCCTGAAATACTATTTCTTGATGAACCAACAGGTTCTCTTGATTTGCATTCCCGATACATCGTGTGGGATTATTTGCAACAGTTGAAAGGAGAAAAAACAGTCGTATATGCCACTCAGTCCATTGATGAAGCAGAAAGACTGCACGATCGGATTACCGTTATCCATCACGGCAGGATTGTTCTGGAAGGAACTCTGGATAAACTGCTGGAGACTAGCGGTGATCTACATCATTTCCAGATCCAGTTTGAGAAATTAAATGATGATATGTTTAAAAGGTTGAGTAAAATTTCTACCGTCGTTACTCCCAAACAGATAGGGAATACTTTCGATTTTTATGGACGCAATCGAAGAGTAATGTTTGATGTAATGAAGATAGCCGTTGAAACTAACTTGCTCGATTTCAAAGCGAAAAGAGTGGCATTAGAAACCCTCATTAAAGCATCCACTGAGGGGGAGTTGAGTGACAGCGATTAAGGCATATATTTTCAGACAGTGGTGGATATTCAGACGATCGTGGTTCTCCGAAATCAACCTATCGATTATTTTACCCGTTGCACTCTATCTGTCGATTGTTGTGGTGTTTGAACAATTATTAATAGTATCTCCAGGTGATTTTCCATACTCGATATGGGTTTTTCCAGGATTGTTATTTATCCTAATCACTGTGATGATTTATCTATCCATATATGCAGATTTATCTGAAAGAGGGAGATTAATTGAACTGACCGAATCCATTACTTCTACTCCGAATTTTAGCATATCAATTATAACAGCTGCTACTTTATCTGTAATCCCAGGTGCATTACTTAAAAGTGTATTGGGAGGAATTTTATTATCTCTTGTGATTGGATTTATCCCTTCAATTATATCACTGATAGGACTCGTTTTGTATATGATCATTTTGGGTCTGTTGATTTCCGGTATTGTCATCACAATTTCTCTATTAACCAAACGACGTGTAACTCATTTAAGCGTTGCATTTATTGTTTTTCTCTCTCTCTTCTTTTTATCAGACTGGATTTTTCCTTTAGAATTTCTGCCCTTGACCCTTTATTCCATTTTCCGTCACCTGCCTACCACTCAACTTATGGAGGGCTGTCGGGTGTTGCTACTTGGTGGCCAATTCACAATATTGACTTGGTTAATCCCGCTTGGAATTGGGATTGTCTGGTTGCTAATAAATGCGATCATTTATTCAAGAAAGGTACCGGGATGAGGGCTTATCTATCCGGTGCGATTGAACATGCTCCCGAAGGCGGAAGAATCTGGCGACAGGATATTGAAGAATGGCTGGGAAGGGAGTTGGGGCATACCGTATATAATCCCAGTAAAGAAGAATCGAATGTTTTAACTGAGATAGAATTAAAAAATTACAGATTGTGGCGGAAGACGGACTATTTGCGATTTAAATCTATTGTAAGACGATTTATCCAACAGGACCTAAAGGTACTCCAAACCAAGGTGGATTATATCATCTGTTTATGGGATAAATACGTCCTATCGGGGGGTGGAACCCACGGTGAACTAACAATGGCGTGCCATTTGAACATTCCTGTTTACATAGTGATGGAAATGCCACGAGATGAGGTGAGTGCTTGGATACTGGGGTGCAGTACGGAAGAATTTGAATCTTTTGAAGCGTTGAAAGCGTATTTGAAAAAGCGGTATTAAAAAAACGTATCCCGGTGATGGTGTGAGCCAATCCTGATTCATAATGTCAGTCAGAACTTTGTGGAACTTTTTAGACTGAATTATTCACCACCCTGTAGAAATAGTTCATTCCTCACATTTCATTGGACAAGCAAAGGGAGCAAAGTAACGCAATGTATTGCTATAATGAAGGATACAGAAATCTATAAAGAAGATATTAATAAGGGAAAAAGACGTATCAAATTCTCAACTGACGTGACCGGTTATTGACGGATGGGATTTTTTATTGGTGTATATCGAAAAGAAGAAAAAGTCCCCTCTACAGAGGGGTGTCCCGCTACTGCGGGACGGGGTATGTTAAAAAGGTACTCAATAAAAAACATCAGATGAATGACAAATGGGTTGAATGACCTTCCCGTTCCGGAGAAACTCCCCGTTGGAGTCCTTTATGACCTGTGGAGTATTATCCTTCTCAGCAAGCCTGATCGATCAGTCAAAAGTCTGACAGACAGAAATGTGTGATAATCACATTGAAAAACTTGGAGTGATTTATGTATAAACCCGTTGCAGAAATCCATCTGGATCGATTGATCCGGAATTACAGAAAAATTCAGAATTATGTCGAAGATGCTCTTGTTTTACCTGTGATAAAAGCTAACGCCTATGGACACGGTCTTATTCGAATAGCGAAAGCGCTTCAGGGTGAAGGAGTGACCTTTTTTTCCGTTTTTACCTTAGGATCAGCGATAAAACTCCGGGAGAATGGTATTTCTGGAAATATCCTCATCTTCAGTCGTTTTACGAAAGATCTTTTACAATTAGCTGTTGAGTTTGATATCACCCTTTCTATTGCCTGTAAAGATGATATTCAACTGTTGATCGATTTTTTTCAGAAAACTGAAAGATGTCCTAAGCTGCACTTGAAAGTAGATACGGGAATGAGTCGCCTAGGGATTGATTATGATGAAGTACAAACTGTCCTGGAGCAGTTGAAAGTTCATCCAGAAATCCACCTCGAAGGAATATATTCCCATTTTGCAACTGCGGATGAAGGAGATCCTTCCTATGCCGAATTACAACTGAGCCGCTTTTCAAAGGTTGTAAAGTTAAGTAAGCAGTTGGAATTTGAAATTAAATATTATCATATTGCAAACAGTGGCGCTGTATTAAATTTACCCGAATCGTTTTTTAATCTGGTGAGAGTGGGAATGTTGATGTACGGGGCTTATCCATCAGACGAGACATCAGAATGTATAGCGGTGGAACCCGTTATGTCATTTAAGGCTCCTATTGTGCTGGTTAGAGGTGTGAAGGCAGGTGTTCCCGTAAGCTATGGATCTGTTTATACTCCTGATTCGGATTCCTACATTGGTGTTGTCCAGGCGGGTTTTGTTGATGGTGTTCCAAGAAATTGGTTTGAACGTGGATATGTCGGATATAGAGGTAAAAACTACAACATCGCAGGTCGGATTTGCATGGATCAATTTATGGTTAATTTTGGGAATGAGAAGCCACAAATCGGGGATGATGTATTGATCTTTGGGAATGACGGTACAAATCAAATCCCTATTGAAGATATTGCCAGTGATATCAATTTAACCCCCTATGTTTTAATGAGTGCTATTGGTGGAAGAACGGAAAGAGTTTATATTAATGATGGTGAGTGCCTGCCCTGTGAAATGTGAGGGACGAACTATTTCTACAGGGGTGAGCTGGTGATTGGTGAGTGGTGGAGCGGTAGCTGGTGAGTGCTTGCCCTGTGAAATGCGAAGAATGAGCATATTTCACCGGGGGTAAGTGGTGACTGGTGAAGTGGTGTTTTTATTGACTATTGATGATTGAAGATTGAAAAAATAAAAAATAGCAAATTGTCAACTAAAAATCGAAAATAGTGAGTCGTTACACATTACGTTTTAAATAATTACATTTTATCTTGAAAATTAACTAACATAGATTCACTAACAGAAAATTAATTCATCGGGAGAGTATCACTTGCACCCTGTAGATTTAATTATTCTCTTCAGTTATCTTGCTATTGTAACGGGTATTGCTCTTTGGGCGGGAGGCAGGCAGACCTCAGCTCAAAGTTTCTTCTTGGCTGACAGAAATCTTCCCTGGTGGATGATTATGTTTTCAGTTGTAGCGACGGAAACATCCGTTCTCACCTTCCTGAGTATTCCCGGACTCGCCTATGTCACCGATTTAGGATTTTTGCAACTAACAATGGGTTACATTCTTGGTAGAATCCTTGTAGCAAAATTCCTTCTGCCTCAATATTTCGAGCAGGGTATTGAGTCCACCTATGAATTCATCGCTGGAAGGTGGGGTGTGAATGTGCAGAAATTTACCTCCCTTGTATTTTTAGTCACCCGTATCCTTGCGGATGGTGTTCGACTTTTTATGACGGCTATTCCTCTGGCACTCATCACCGGCTGGTCATATCCCTTTTCTATTTTTATTATTGGTATCTTCACATTGTTATACACCCTCATAGGTGGAATTCGATCGGTAATCTGGGCTGATTCCTTACAGTTTGCGATTTATCTATTTGGAGGGGTAGCTGTCATCTTCGTTATGGGCAATATTGTGGATGGAGGATGGTCCACGATTCTTCAAACTGCCTCCATCAATGGAAAACTGAAATTGTTTCATTTTTCCGGGGGTATTATTAATCAGTCTTATCATTTCATCACAGCACTACTCGGAGGTCTCTTTCTTTCGATGGCATCTCACGGGACGGATCATATGATGGTACAGCGGTTATTAGCCGTGAGAAATGTTAAAGGGGCACAAAAAGCCCTGATCGGAAGTGGCTTTCTTGTTTTTTTTCAGTTTGCAATTTTTCTAATACTCGGAGCTGGATTATGGGTTTTTTATGGAAACAGCGATCAAAACTCCAACGAGGTTTTTTCAAATTTTATTATTGACCATCTTCCTATTGGATTGGCAGGTTTCATTGTGGCAGGAATATTTTCTGCGGCTATGTCCACCTTGAGTTCTTCCATTAATGCTCTTGCTTCCTCAACAATGACAGATTGGATAAAATCGTCAAGTCCTGAGAAGTATAACCTGAAAATATCGAGAATTCTGTCGGTTTTCTGGGCACTCGTTTTAATCGGTGGCGCATCCCTGTTTACAGGTACAGAAAATCCTCTTGTAGAAATTGGACTATCTATTGCTTCTTTCACATATGGAGGATTACTGGGCTTTTTTATTCTGGGAAGTATGAAAAAAAGGTTTTCTCCAGAAAGTGTGGTTTCCGGATTTGTTATTTCGATTCTCGTAATGTCATTCGTGATTAAATTCACAGATATAGCGTGGCCCTTGTATACATTAATTGGAGTCACAGCGATGTTGATTGATTCCTTTTTTGTTCAATGGGTGGGAGCTGTGAAGAAATAAATTAAATGATATAAAATGATTAATTCCCCAGTCATAAAAATAATTATTTAATGAGTAATTATGTAATTTCGGTTATTGAGCGAAGTCGAAATGACGCATTATCCCGACTTGTCGGGAACTGTATCAGGGCGAAGCATACTCAATGGGGTGGCTAAAAATCTAGGATAAATGAAATGAAACAGTTTATTCTTTCGATTACAATATTCATCACTTTTACCTATTGTCAGGAGTTTGAGAATTCAAGGGTTTATCCAATTCCTGACCTCACATTTATCCCCGAAGTATTAACCGGGCTGGATGTTCTAGAAGAAATGGGCTTTGAACCCATTATTGGGAAAAATTTAGCCATTCTGACGAACCAAACGGCTGTAAATCGAAAGGGGATTCATCTACTTGATCTGATTGCTCCATTGAAAGAGTCTTTGGACGTGAAGATTATTTTTAGTCCTGAATTTGGCTTTTTTCCCGATGAAGAAGAAAAGATAGGTATTATTGAGGAAAACAGGGATTCGCATTTTGGTGCAGAAATTAAAAGTTTGTGGGGGAAAAAGTACCAGCCTGATCCAAAAGATTTTAAGGAAGTTGACCTTATTCTCATTGATATTCAGGATATTGGTGTTCGGTACAGCTCGTTTATGATGACTGTGACTAAAGTGATGGAGATAGCTGCCTTCATTCAAATTCCCGTGATTATTCTGGATCGACCCAACCCATTGAATGGTGTCACTATTGATGGTCCCACTGTCCGACCCGAATATCAATCTTTTGTCGGTTATCACTTCGTTCCCATTCGACACGGTTTGACAATTGGTGAATATGCCATTATGGTGAATGAAATGTGCTGGATCCGGAAATCTCGCAAGGCGAATCTTACCGTCATTCCTCTGGTTAACTGGAAAAGGGATATGTGGTTTGATGAAACAGGACTGATTTGGGTACCTCCTACAGATTATATTCCCGATTTATATTCTCTGCTTGCTTACGTTGGGATGGGACTTCTGGACGGAACGAATATTACTGCTGGAAAAGGAACCCGATACCCTTACGTTCTGGTGGGGGCTCCCTGGATATCAGGAGATGCACTTTTTCGAAGTTTGCAGCAAATAGAATTACCGGGAGTCAGATTTTCACCGGTCATATTCGAACCAAGATCTTACTCACCTTCGGTTGTTGATATTCCTTACCAGAGAAAAGAGTGTAGTGGTGTAAAACTAACAATCACAGATAGAAAATCATTTTCTCCACTTAAAACTGCTGTCACTATACTTGCCAATATTGTTCAGCACTATCCCAACGAGTTCCAGTGGATAGAAGGAAATTATATTGATAAACTGTTTGGGTACGATTATTTGAGAATTTTTATTGCCCAGAGGCGGGACCCGCAGAAACTGCCCGCTACATGGACACACGACGCAATCAAATTCCATCAGTTAAAAAAAGAGTTTCTTCTATATTAACATTTTTAATTTTAATTTTTGAAGCAATACATTGTGATTTCATTATAGCAAGATAAATAATTGATATAAAACATTAATAAAAAAGTTAATATCTTGGACTTTTCATTTGCCCGGTTAGGATTTTCAATTAAAGCGATAGATACTTTACACTTATATCAATTTTCCGGCTCTACTTTAAGGGGCGCTTTTGGTAATGTATTAAAAAATATAATTTGTATACACTCGAATAAAAGTCTAAGAGTATGTGATAGTTGTATACTAAAAAGTGCCTGTATTTATTCCTATATTTTTGAAACGCCCGTTAAATATACAGGCACTTCAAACAGAATGTACACAAATTTTGCTCCTCATCCATTTGTAATAGAACCCCCATTAATTAACCGGGAACAAGAGTATAAAAAGGGACAATCTGTCACTTTCCATTTTAT
>CAZVFT010000041.1:0-21464 GCA_964626495.1 uncultured bacterium | reverse complement strand
TATTTACACTTGACTTGCCAAATGGCGATATCTTCGGGGTTTACAACGGAATTCAGGTTTTAGACTTTTTAAAAGTATTTTGGAGTAAAATGCCAGTCCGGTATCTGAAGGAATGCAATGTCAATAAATTGCATAAGTCCCCTCTACAGAGGGGTCTCCGCCTTGGCGGAGGGGGTGTGTTTTTAAATAATCACCCTCACCCTAGCCCTCTCCTCCGTCGGTTGCCGGACAGGCATCGAGGGAGAGGAGAATATTGTTATGCGACAAGCTATCAACTTGCTGGCAGAGTGTGTTAAATATGTGCTCAACTGAAAAAACGTCGGTTGAATGGCAATACCGTTACCGATCCGGCTATCGACGGAATCAGTGACAGGTATGAATAGCAGGCGCAAACTCCCCTGTCCGTCAAGAGTCATAAAAGATTATCCATCTCCAGGATCCTTTGGAAAATAATGTGTGATGAACCACACATTTTTCCACATGAAATTCTCGAGAAGTATAGATTTAGATTCCTCCCAGACCTAAAATATCAGCCTTCTCCTTCAGAGCATCAATGATGAATTGGATGTGTTCACTTCTTTCCACACCAAGTTCCTGAATTCCTGCTTCTACTTCCTCACGATTAACGCTGGCAGCAAAGCTTTTCTGCTTTAACTTCTTTGTGACTGATTTGACCTTTACCTCGTGAATTGACTTTGAGGGTCTGACGTAGGTAACAGCAAAGGTGAAACCTGCGAGTTCATCGCAGGAGTAAAGGGCTTTAGCCATGAGAGTATCACGAGGAACTCCTGTATAAACCGCATGTCCCATAATGGTTTTCCTGATCTCTTCAGGGTATCCCTTTTCCTCAAGGATATTGTTTCCCTGATAGGGATGATCTTCAGCAGTAGGATATTTTTCGTAATCAAAGTCATGAAGAAGTCCCGTGATACCCCACAGGTCTAGATCTTCCCCGTACTTTTCTGCCAGTCTGCGCATGATGTGTTCCACTGCCAGAGCATGTCGACGAAGGGAGTCAGATTTTGTATATTCGCACAGAAGTTCCCACGCCTTATCGCGGGTTGGATAGGTTTGTTTTTGATCTGACATACTTACCTCCAATTATGTTTTGGGATGAATATTAAATGTCTTAAGGGCATTTTGCCACTGTTGAATTTTATTATTTCTTTCCACTGGAGTCATGGCAGGAGTGTATGATTTTTCGATAGCTTTCTTTTCATATCTTCGCATATTATCAAACCCCCAGAGCTGACCTGCAACAAGTTTTGCCACACCCAGTGCAGTCATATCTTTCTCCTTTGAAGCGTGGACTGGGATGTTAAGCAAATCTGCGATAAATTGAAGCAGAGGAGGTCTGGCACTGCCACCAGAAGCAATAATATCACGAAAGGTGATGTTAGATTCTTTTCGAATTATCTTGTAGATATCATACACTAAAAATCCAATAGATTCCATTCCTGCCCGAACAAATTTGTTGGGATGGATATTAGAGGGTAGATTAAAAAACCGGGTTTCAAATTCGTTAGTCCAGTAGGGAGATGCCAGACCGTTGATACCCGGGATCATTATACCATCAGTTGACTCGGTACAGCGTGTTTCCCATTTCATTTTTCTGTAAGGAATGTCCAGATACTTTCCTAACCATCGAAATAATGCACCCACGCCATTAATCGTTCCTTCAAGTAGGAAATAATGTTTATCCGAAGTAGAAAACAGAATGTTGGTCAACAGAGTGGGGATAATTGTTACCTCGTTTCCGCTGTTCATAAGTACAGATCCGGATGTGCCGTAGTTCATGGTTACATCACCTGTATCCCAACGGCCCTGTCCAATAACGGATGCCTGCTGATCGCCAATAACACAAAGTAGCGGAATGTTATTTACATTTCCCAATGTGGTCACCGTTGGAGTGAGTTTAGGCAAACAGGTTGTTGGAACATGGAATAGGTCCAAAAGCTTCTCATCCCAGAATACTTTTTTTAGGTCTAATAAAAGAGATCGTCCCGCAATGGATTCATCCAGTACCAGATTTCCCGTTAATAAGTGAGTAACAAAGGAACTTAAGGGACCAAATACCGCATTACCATTGAGGATTTTTTGTTTTATGTTGGGATATTTTTGAATCGTGTATAAAAATTTCGGCCCTCCAAAATGTGCAGTAAGGGGAATTCCTGTGGTTTGTTGAATCCACTCACGATGTTCATTCATTCTATTTACCACATCATGAGCCCGGGTATCCTGCCAGCTCATGGCTGGGGTTAGCGGTTTTATAGTGGTACGATCCCAGAATAGAAATGTGGATCGCTGAAAAGCCATACCTAATCCAGCGGGTGAAAGGGAATGGTTAGCACAGATATTCGCCAGAGAGTGTACCAATGTTTGGCAGCCTTCTGCTATTTCTGTAGCGTCACATTCCACACGACCGGGTTTGGATCGGGTAATCTTATGAGGTATCTTTTCTGAGTGAATTTGTTGAAAATGTCTGTTAAGGATAAAGCCTTTTGTGGAGGATGTTCCCTGATCGATAATTAGTATGACAGGTTGTTTCATTAATAAATATCCCTTATTCTTTTGGAATGAAATCTTTCACGTATTTATTGAACCATTCCACAGATTCCCAGAGCATGTGCATAATTGACTCACGTGCTCGGTAGCCATGGCTTTCATGCGGTAGCATAACAAGTCGCACAGTTGCTCCATGCCCTTTTAGAGCTTGATGTAATCGCTCACTCTGCATTGGATAAGTACCCGAATTATTATCGGCTTCTCCGTGAATAAGAAGAATGGGCTCGTTGATTTTATCTGCGTGCATAAAAGGTGACATGGTAAAATATATTTCTGGTGCCTGCCACAATGTACGTTCCTCTGATTGAAAACCAAATGGGGTGAGTGTACGATTATACGCTCCGCTACGGGCGATTCCTGCTCGAAACAGATCTGAATGTGCCAATAGATTGGCTGTCATAAACGCTCCATAGGAGTGGCCTCCAATTGCTACTCTTTTCGGATCGGTTACTCCGCGTCTTGTAACTTCATCAATAGCTGCCTTTGCACTGGATACCAATTGCTCAACAAATGTATCATTAGGTTCTTCTTCTCCTTCACCAACAACAGGCATACTTGGATCATCTAACACAGCGAAGCCTTGAGTGAGCCAGAGTAGCGGTGACCCATAGTATATCCACAGGAAGCGATAGGGTGAATCAGACACCTGCCCTGCTGCATCAGCACTTTTGTATTCACGTGGATAAGCCCATAGTAATGTGGGAAGCGGTCCGTTTGATTTTGTATAGTCAGGTGGTAAATATAGGGTAGCATTCAGTTTTACACCATCTGTACGCTCATACTGGATCAATTCTTTTTGAACTCCAAGTAGCGTTGGATATGGATGAGGGAAATCTGTAAGTGAAGACATTGATCCAGTAGTAAGATCTTCCAAAAAGTAATTTCGTGGATTAGCGGGTGATTCACGACTGATTATCATAAGCATTTTCTTATCATCATAGAAATTGACGAACCTCTCGTAATAGGGTGCTTCTGAGCGCCAGAGTCTATTTGTTTCACCTGTTTCTGAATCATATTTGTCGAGAAAGGGCCGATCACCTTCGGGTGAAGCTCCCTCACCTTTCAGAAATAAAGTTTTGCCATCTTCCGCAATTTGGAGTATATATGTCCCACTTTTTGTTGGTTTCATGAGAGGTCTTCCAGGATCGTTATATCGATCTTCCCAGGAACGGTCAAATAACACGCGTGGTTCTGTGTCTGGCGAACCGGGACGCACTAAGATTGCACGACTGTTGCGGGTTTTCCACCACCAGTCTCTTACAATAGCAAGATCATCATTTCCCCACATTACTCCACCAAACCTATTGGCTAATGTAACTAATGAAACAGGTGGATTATCGAAAGGAGCTTCTTGTATAAATACCTCGTCCCGCACCTCTGCTTCAACCATTGGATCTCCTTCATCAAGTGCCTCTGTCCAATATAACATCGCTGGTTTGTCCGAGCGCCAATATACTGATCGTTTACCTGTTCTGACCGCCCCAAAACTGATGGGAATATTCTCTGCCAATGGTACATCCGCTACAGTATGAGCAACACGACCTTTAAGGTCCCATACTTCTATTAGTCTGGGGAATCGGTAGATTGGGACTAAATAGGAAAATGGACGTTTAACGGTTTCAACAAGGAGATATTGTCCATTTGGCGATGGGTCAGCGTCAGCGATGATACCTGTTGGACCGATGATCTTGTCCCTGCCCTTCAATGGTATCAGTGCAATTTGGGATGTCAGATAATACTCCAACAATTCTTCATCATGTGGATTTTTCAATAAATCCTGGTAGGTTCGTGCTGGTGCTTTTCCACTGATATTTTCTCGAATAACAGGTCCAGTAGGAATTTTAGGAGATGTGGGGGGATTTCCTCGTCGGGAGGGAATTATTTTACAAACTAGTGTTTTACTGTCTGAACACCATTGATAAGGGGAACCATAAGCACCATTCAATTGTTTTCTTGTCAACCGTTTTGCTTTACCAGAATGCACATCTGCTGACCAAAGTTCAATTCTATCGTCTAATGTGAGGGTGAATGCAATGTGTTTTCCATCTGGTGACCACCGCACATTTCCTATTCGACCCTTTTGAGGAATGCCGGTAATAGGTATTTTGGTTAAATCATCAATTTTTTTCAATATAAGACCGGTGTAGTAACCGATGCGGCTTTTTCCATTTGTACGGGGTTTGATACGCAGTCCTGCAAGTCGTAATTCTGGCTCTGCCAGTTCTTCAATGGAAGGGAAACTGGGTTTGGTCATTATGAGCATCCATTCTCGAGTTGGACTGATAGATATAGCGGGTGTTGGAGGTGCATCTACTATATCTATTATTTCCTGTGGTGGTGTTCGATAAATTTGTTCAGTTGTGGATACATCCTGAGATGTGAGTACACTTAAGAGTCCTGCAATTAAAATGGTTATACGTGTTCGCCGTAAAATTATTAACAGTTTATTTGTATTAATTGATTTTTTCATATCTTCCCCTTATTCAAGGCTATGGACCGAAATAATAATACATATTCAGTTGAAACTTTTTCTGGTAAAAGTTACAAAAGTTTTTACTCTGCTTCAGAAATTATTTAAAACAGCCAGTTCCCTCACACGAGTTGAAACCCTTATTCTATCTGTGGGGTATCCAGGTTAACCTTTCAAAGGTTCGAAACCTTTGAAAGGTTTGGAAATTTCTTTTGAAAATGTACAATTAAAATTAAATTGAGAAAGAGAAATTAGTTCATTGAATTAGGATTTTCACGATTGTTACAGCTTTCAGTGGCTAACAGGTGAGGGTCAATAACACAAAGAAAAATTAGGAGGAATCATGTCGCTTTACATTAATGATGAATGTATTAATTGTGGTGCATGCGAACCGGAATGTCCAAATGAGGCAATTACTGAAGGGGATGAAATCTATGAAATAGCCCCTGATTTGTGTACCGAGTGCAAAGGACATTTTGATGAATCTCAGTGTGTAGAAGTCTGTCCTGTGGATGATTGTATTGTTGTTGGAGTTGAGGAATCAGATGAGGTTTTGCTTGAACGTTATAAACGTCTTACCGGAGGTTAAACTAAACTAGACTATGGGAATTTCTATACGGCATTATGATGGAATAGAGAGCTAATTATGGTATCCAATATCTGTAAACCAAATATGAGAGTTAACGATTTTACTTGCGTCGATGATTGGACTGTTTATTGTATGTTCCTATTGAAATATGAATGGAAAGAATATAATGACAGAAATTTTGAGTATAACGGACGTGATCGATAATTTGCCTTTATAAGTGGAAAAAACGGCTGTTCATGGCGAACAGCCGTTTTTTGTAATCAAAACTAATTTATCGAAGATAATATGAAGAAAAAAGATGTAATAGAACTTTTACGTACTGTAAAGTATCCTGGGTATAGTCGTGATATTGTCTCTTTTGGAATTGTAAAAGATGTTCATTTTCAGGATAAAAATATTACAGTTGATTTGCAAGTCACGACATTAAATGAAAACAATAAAAATGAGATAGATGTCAGGGTTAAAAAGGTTCTCCAAAAAACGGGTAGATTTAAGAACATTAATATCCATTTTTTAGAAATTCCACAACGTCCCAAGGTTCAAACCCCGGATTCTTCTATCCCTGCTCCTGATTCAATTCCTAATGTTAAACGTGTTATTGCTGTAGCCAGTGGGAAGGGGGGTGTTGGAAAATCAACGATAGCCGTCAATATTGCTGCCACTCTTGCTTCTCAGGGTCATCAAGTTGGACTTCTGGATCTGGATATCTATGGTCCGAGTTTACCCATTCTTCTTGGAATCAAAGAACGACCCAAGATTAACTCCGAAAAAAAGTTAATCCCGCTCCAAAAATATGGAATGAAAGTTATGTCCTTTGGATTTATCACCGGGAATAGTACACCTGTGATCTGGCGAGGTCCAATGGTAGCAAGAATGACAGAACAATTTTTTCAGGATGTATTTTGGGGTGAACTTGATTATCTGGTGTTGGATTTACCACCAGGAACGGGAGATGTTCAGCTAACACTTATTCAGAAGTTAAGAATCACCGGAACGATCATTGTGACAACCCCCCAGGATTTAGCGCTGGCTGATGTGCGAAAAAGTGCTGATATGTTTGGGAAAGTGAAAACACCTGTCCTTGGTGTGGTGGAAAATATGTCTGGATATCGAGTGTCTGGAATTGTTCAGAATAAAGAGGGAAAACCTGTTGATCAGGCTACAATTACATTTTCAGAATTAGATCGAACTGTTGATTCCATCACTGATCAGAATGGCAAGTTCAAAGTTGATGTTGATCTTTTTAAAAGAGGCGGGGGAAAGAAGGAAAGTGTACGTCTAAGTGTTCCTCTTCTTGGGGAAATTCCGGTTACCTCTGATCTTATGGAAGCCAGTGATGAGGGTGTCCCCATAACAATTAAAAAACCCGATTCTTATGTTAGCAGGATATTTTTACAGATTGTAGAAAATATTCTGATGGCAATTGACAACTCAATGAAAAATGATTTCGTTTGAATTTTGTGGTAGTATTGGACAGATAATAATGGCTTTGTTCTAAATATAGACCTATTCATTGTTGGTAACTGTTTATTGGTTATTGCCTGCCATGTGAAATGCGAAGAATGAGCATATTTCTACATGGGTTATTGGTTAATGGTGAGTATCACTTACCTCCGAAGCTCCTACGGAGCACTCTACTGCTCACCAGTTTACTACTGACCAGCAACAAAATATAGGATAATTCATACGGTTCATACCACATGACCATAACAATATATTTATACATACCTTTGGTTTAGGGAATCCTATTAATTTTGCAATGGTAACCACCATTTCAGCAATTTCATTTATTCTTTTCGGTAGTATATATCCTCTTTTCTTCTGGATGGTGGATTTGAATGAGTTAAATCAAAGATTTCATCGATTTAATCTGGCAATGAGTTCAGTGATGGGGGGAATTGGGGTTTTCTTATACTGGTTAATGGATATGGATTTTCATATCAGATTGTCTTCGTTCGTGTGGCTTGTCACATTAGTGATGGTAACTTTGTTTTACTGGGATAGGGTTAAGGTGCAGAAATGGGTGATTTCGATTCCGCCAATGCTTGGGATAATCGTTTATTTCCAGATGTTGAGCGAACTCATTTCAGCGGATTTATCTCTCTGGTTTGTTTCCTTTGTTGGGGGATGGATTGTTGCAGGAGCCGTTTTTCTGGTGGTGCTCGGACACTGGTGTTTGAATGTGGTAAACCTGCCCGTGAGTTATTTACGAAAAACGGTCAGCTGGTTGGTTGTTTTTTTGGTAGGGCGTTTTTTATGGGATTCCTTTTTTCTGTTAACTGGCAACGTAACCATAAACGGAGAAATGGTATCGTTAATCGAATTTATTCAATCCTTTAATGGGTTTTTTCTATTTATCGCTCTATTGTTTGGAACGTTGTTACCCCTTGTATTCTTACTGTATGTAGTTAAAATGATCTCAATCCGCTCATTTCAAGTTATTAATGGACTTTTGTATGTTGTGGTTATCTGTGTTATCATAGGAGACCTTTTTTATAAATTATATTTTTTCCAATTTGGTTTATTTTTATAATTGATTATAGCTGTGTTCTACAAACAGATTGAATCAAGGGTTGAACTCGTTATTTTTAGGATTGATGAATGGACACGAATTAGAGATAAACCGATGAATCGGTTCAATAATTTTCTTGCGTATGAACCCACGAATAAATTCGTAGGTTACTTAAAATGCAGTTTTGATAATGAGAGATAAAGCAATCCACGATTTCAATCGTGAGGTCATAAAAGAACCATAAAGCATATAACCGTTTTAACGGTTTATGAAGATTGAACATTATCTCAGCCGTTTAATAGAACAGAGCTTTGATAATCTATTTTGGACGATATAATAAACTTCCTGTGAAATAATGAGTTAAAAAAGCATCAGTGGATGAAACAAAATTGAATAAAATATGTTCACCTTAATAAATAGTGTTTTGCATTAAAATCTTCGATTTTATTTAACAGGGTCAAGGTGAATGAAATTAAAAATATCATTTTTTAGGGATATTTATTTGATATTCACAATATAGTCGTTTAATTTTATAGGTTAAGACAAATACTTTATGACTGCGGAAGAACTAAAAGAAAAAATTGTCACTGTGGGAGAGATTCCGCGGCACATTGCCATTATTATGGATGGAAATGGTCGGTGGGCAAAAAGCAGAAATCTCCCTCGAGTGGCTGGTCATAGAGAGGGTATTAATTCTGTTCGTGAAATCACACGAGTCTGTGGTGAATTGGGGGTTGATGTTCTCACCCTGTACACCTTTTCCAGTGAAAATTGGGCTCGACCTTTATCAGAAATCTCAGCATTAATGAATCTCCTTGTGGAAACAATTAGAAGAGAGATAGATGACTTAATGGCAAATAATGTCAAACTGAATATTATTGGAAGGTTGGAAGATCTGCCGGAGAAACCGAGAAATGAAATGAAACAGGGTATCAAACGAACTTCAAAAAATACAGGTTTGAATCTGGTTCTTGCACTGAATTATGGTGGCAGGACGGAGATTCTGGATGCTATTAAATCCCTTTTTCAAAAAATTGAGCAAGGAGAATTGACCGTAAGAAAAATAACAGAGGATAGATTTTCAAGTCTTCTTTATACAGGTAAGATTTCTGTTTCTGACCCAGATTTATTAATTCGAACCGGAGGTGAATTCAGAATAAGTAATTTTCTTCTCTGGCAAGCAGCTTATACTGAAATATATTTCACATCTGTATACTGGCCTGATTTTCGAAGTCGGGAACTTTACAAAGCTATTTTGAATTACCAACAGAGAGAAAGACGTTTTGGTCAAGTTAGTGAACAAATTAAAAAATCGCGATTAAGATGAAAATCCTTCGATTAATATTTATTCTATTTTTTAGCCTATCGTTTCTGTTTCCCCAGCAGACCTTAGAGCCAATACGTATTCTCGGTGTTGATGTTGAAGGGAATGAAATGGCCTCTGACAGAGTAATAAAATATACCTCAGGACTGTTGGAGGGAAAAGAAATTATTCCCGGTGACTTTGGGCAATCTGTTAAGAAGTTGTGGAGAACGGAACTGTTTTCAGATATCCAGATTTTCTTGGAAAAGGAGACAGTAGACGGGATTTTCATCAAAATTGTGGTGGAAGAAAATCCGATACTTGGCGAAATCAAATTTGAAGGGAATAAAAAGAAGAAACAATCGGATTTTGATGAGGAATTGGATTTGACTTCAGGTCAGAGGATTCAACCCTATCTCATCAATAATTGCGTTGAAAAGATAAAAGAAATATATTCAGAAGATGGATACCTTCGGGTTGAAGTGGATACTGAGTTGTTAGAAACAGAACGGGAGAACGTTAAAGACCTCACATTTCACATTAAAGAAAACAAGAAAGTAAAAATAAAGGAAATACGTTTTATCGGAAATAAGGTGTTTTCGAATTTTAAGCTGCGAAGAAAGTTAAAAGAAACAAAAGTACAACGGTGGTACCTCTTCTGGAGAAGTACGTTTGATAATGATAAATATGAGGAAGATAAAATTGCACTGGGGAAGTTTTATAGAAACCATGGGTACAAAGATTTTCGGATTATTTCAGACTCTTTCGATTATGTAGATGAAGGAAAGAGAATGGTCATTACAATTGAGGTTTCTGAGGGGCATCAGTATCAGTTTCGTAACTTTACCTGGGAAGGGAATACCCTTTATTCTGACGATGCACTGATGGATCGTCTTAATCTGGAGAGGGGTGATATTTATAATGAGGAGGATTTCAATATTTCTCTATATGAGTGGGTTCAGGGACTCTATATGGATAAAGGTTATATTTACAGTCAAATAACCCCGCAATTTATCCCGGTGAGAAAAAATACTATGTTAAATCCCGATGCAGTTGATTCCCTGGATGTTCATTTTATAGTAGTTGAAAACCATCAGGTTTCCGTCCGGGATATCAACATTTCGGGGAATACGAAGACACGTGAAAATGTAATAAGGCGAGAATTTAAAATTCTGCCGGGGGATATATTTAACAGGGAATTGTTAATGCGGAGTGTCCGAGAGGTTATGATATTGAACTATTTTTCAAATGTTGTGCCTGATGTGCTACCAGTGGAAAAGGATAAAGTGGATCTTTTAATCGAAGTGGAGGAAAAGTCATCCGACAGAGCCAATGCTTCCATTGGGTTTACTGGGGAATATGGAATCACGGGGGGAGCGTCATTGGAGTTTAATAATTTTTTAGGTCGGGGACAGCAATTGGTCTTCAGCTTTGAGGAAGGGACGCAATATAGTGTCTATACCAGTGGAAAAGCAGCAAAACATCGAAGGATTTCCATCAGCTTTACCGATCCAATGATAAATGATACTCCTAACCTTATTGGTTTCTCAATGTTTTATTATCTTAGGGGAAAAAGTCCATATTACTACAGCATACCATTAGATCGAGAAGTCTATGGAGGAGCTATTCGGTTTGGTCGCAGATTTAAATGGCCTGATAATTTTTTCCGGGGGACATGGATGATTCAGGGGACAAAAAAGTTATATACAGGATCCGAAGAGGATTTAGAACAATATGTAGGCGGTTATGAAAAAACCCTTGGCATCAGCGTTACCCAGTTTATTAAACGTGATAGCCGTAACCACCCGGAATTTCCCAGCAAAGGATCTGTGATGAACTGGACCTCCAGTCTGTCTGGGGGTATATTAGGTGGTAATGAAAATTTTCATAAACACGTCTTAAAGTGCGACTGGTACACTCCAACATTCTGGAAGTTTGTATTGTACAGTTCTCTCCAGATGGGAGCGATCAAAGAGATTAAGACCGGCAGAGAGGAGATATCGATCATACCGGTTGATGAAAAATTCTTTATGGGGGGTAGCGGGATTCCTTACGGGAATATGCTTCGTGGATACGTGGATAATACTGTGGGTCCGTATGACGGTGGTCCTCTCGGAGGAACGGTGTTGTTGAAATGTTCTGCTGAGTTTCGTTTTCCATTCTCTGAAAACCCAACTGTGTACGGCCTGGCATTTGCTGAAATGGGAAATGTCTGGAATGGGTTTGATGGTGTTGATCCTTTTGATCTTAAACGGTCAGCGGGGATAGGTATTCGAATGTTTATGCCGATGCTGGGAATGTTAGGTTTTGATTATGGTTATGGATTTGACGATATCCCGGCAACAGAGCAATCTCCAGAAGGATGGAATTTTCATATCCTGTTTGGCATGCCTTTTTAATTAGGAAGTTAAAGAGATACGAGGGAAATTTTGTGCAGTTTCACTCATTAGTAAAGTAAATTAAAAGGTGACTATTTAAGCTTACCCTTGTTTGACCAAATAGACTTAACAGTTACATTAAAAAAATATTTTAAATATCATCTATCAAAATACAAGTAAGGAGGCGAGAGTGAAAAAATCAACAAAATGGTGGATAATTGCGGTATTCATAACATTACCTGCGATAGGATTCTCACAACAGTTAAAGGTTGGATATATTCAATCTGATCGAATTCAGGCTGAATTTCCTGAGTTTAGAGAAGCTCAGGATCAACTTCAGATTGAATATAGAACAGTTCAAGCTGAGTTTGAATCTATGATGGCTCGATTAGATAGTTTGAGAAAGGACTATGATATAAAGCAATATATGAGTTCGCCGGAATGGTTGCGAGAAAAGGAGCAGGAAATATCAGTACTCGAGCAGCAGGTGCAGGAATTTCAGTTGAGGAAAGTGGGTCCTGATGGTGAACTAACAAAACATCAAATGCAATTAGAGGCAGCTATCATAAAGAAAGTTCATGAAGCGGTGAATAAAGTTGCTATTGATAAAGGATTTGATTATGTTTTTGATTCCATAGCTCTTTTATATGCCAAACCAACCTATAACCTGACGGATGATGTGTTGTATGAGCTAAGGAAAAAAGTGGAAGAATGAGGAAACACATCATTGGTAACACTCCAGGAATTAGCTGATCTTGTCCAGGGGGAGATAATAGGGGATCCTGATCTTATCATTCAAGGTGTCTCTGAAATTCAACCTGGCAAGCCCGGTACAATCACATTTTTAAGCGACCCGAAGTATCGTAAATATTTGCTTTCTACTAAAGCTTCTGCCATCGTTTTATCCGATGATATAAAGGTAGGGGTCCTTAGTGTAATCCGGGTTGAAAATCCAGCACTGGCGTTTTCCAGAATTATGAAACAATTCTCACAACCCCCCTCGAGGATATCTGGCATCCATCCTGCTGCGGTCGTTGAGTCTGATGTAATAATGGGAAAAAATGTTTCAATTGGCCCAAATGCGGTAATTGAAAAGGAAGCGAAAATCGGGGATGATGTATCAATCGGAGCTCTTTCGTATGTGGGTCAGAATTCGATTATTGGGGATCATTCAGTATTAAAGGCGCAGGTGGCTATTTATCACGATTGTGTAGTAGGACAAAATGTGTTGATTCACAGCGGAACGGTAGTTGGGTCAGACGGATTTGGATACGTTACAGAGTCGGGAATTCACCATAAGGTTCCTCAAATTGGACGAGTGGTTATAAAGGATGATGTAGAGATTGGGGGCAATTGTTCAATTGATCGGGGAACTATTGGGGATACTATTATTGGGAAAGGGTCGAAACTTGATAATTTGGTACATATTGCCCACAATGTGGAACTGGGTAAAGGGTGTTTTGTGACTGGTCAGGTTGGTATTGCCGGCAGTTCAAAAATCGGTGATTATGTGGCATTCGGGGGACAGGTTGGTGTGAGTGATCACGTGGAAATAGGGGATCATACTCGACTTGCTGCTAAGACTGGAGTTACAAAGTCACTGCCCGGAGGGAAAACCTATGCTGGTATGCCAGCTCGTGAAATTCAGAAAAAAAACAGAGCAGATGCCCTGACCTATCGCCTACCTGAATTGGTTAAAAAAATTAAAACACTTGAAGAGGAGATTAAAAAATTAAAAGGGGATCTCTGAATTGAGCTCAAATCAGCACACAATTGGTAATGCTGTTTCTTGTTCAGGTGTTGGACTTCATACCGGGGAGGAGAGCACCATCACGTTTAAGCCTGCCCCGGAAAATAGTGGAATCAAGTTTATCCGCACCGATATAGATGGACATCCCGAAGTCGCTGCTGATATTTCTAATGTTGTTGATATTTCCAGGGGGACCAGTATCTCGCAAAATGGGGTAAAAGTTAACACAGTGGAACATGTGCTTGCTGCTGTGTCGGGATTGGAAATTGATAATGTTAATATTGAACTGACCTCAAAAGAACCCCCTGTTTTGGATGGGAGTTCCCTGGAGTTTGTAAAGATTCTGCAGAAGGGGGGAATTGTTGAGCAGAAACAACCTCGGGAATATCTAACGATCGACAGGACTATCACCTATTCCGATTCGAAAAATAATGCAGATCTGAGCGTTCTACCCTCGGATCAATTCAGAATAACGTGCATCATCGATTACAAATCCACCTTGCTGGGAACTCAATATTTAACGATTCATTCCATAAAAGATTTTGTGGAGAAAATTGCCCCAGCAAGAACATTCTGTTTCTTAAGTGAACTGGAAGGTTTAATGAAAAGTGGTCTGATAAAAGGAGGTGGTCTTGAAAATTCCATTGTCTTTATCGATAAAGAGATCGACGATAGGGAGATAAATCGATTAAAGTCTCTATTTAATATCAATAGAGAATTAGTAATTGGTTCCAATGGCATTCTGGATGGAACCGAACTTCGGTACGAAGATGAACCTGTTCGGCACAAAGCACTGGATTTGATAGGTGATCTGGCTCTTCTTAGTGTACCCATCAATGGACATGTCATTGCAGCTCGAACCGGTCATAAAGCAAATGTTGAGTTTATTAAAAAGATCAAAAAAGAGTATAATAACCGATATTATTCATCAGAAAGATAATATTTGTCTCAAGTACAGAAATGAGTGAGGATAAAAGAATCGTGCTTGTTAGTAATTATTTAAAACGTAATTATTTAATATGGGCGAGTTATGTTTTACATATTTACGTTTTATCGTCAATGATTCATCCAAATTTTGAACTTGGTATAAATATAATGTTAAAGCTGGTAAATTAAAGAGGTTAAAAAGATGTCACAAATACAGAATAAAAATCAAAAAACAAGTGATTATTTTTTAGATATAAAAGATATTATGTCGATAATGCCACATCGGTACCCTTTCATTCTTGTGGATCGAATTCAGGAAATGACACCGGGTGAACGCCTTGAAGCTATAAAGAATGTGACCATCAATGAACCGTTTTTCCAGGGGCACTTTCCCGGGGACCCAATAATGCCAGGAGTTTTAATCCTGGAGGCAATGGCTCAAGCGGGAGGTTTTCTTCTAATGAATACTGTTGAAGATGTACATAAAACAAATGTGTTCTTTTCCGGGATTGAGAATGCAAGGTTCAGACACCCCGTTGTTCCTGGGGATCAATTACGATTTGAAATTGAACTCATGAAGATGAGACTTGGAGCTTGTAAGTTTCAAGGGAAAGCTTATGTTGGTGAAAAGCTTGTAGCAGAGGCTATATTTTTAGGCCATATCGTTGAAAGAAAGGTTTAGAGCTGGTGAGTGATAGAATGGTAAGTGGTGGAGAGGTAAGCCTCGGTGTAGCCTACGGCGAGCCCTGGTGAATGGTAATTTGATGAAAATACACCCGACTGCTATTGTTAGTGATGAAGTTATCTTGGGGGATAACGTTGAGATTGGTCCATATTCTGTTATTGAAGAAGGAGTTGAAATTGGTGATGGATGTTGGTTTGGGAATCATGTTAATATTCGTAAAGGAACCGGGATTGGAGCTAACTGTTGTGTCTATCACGGAGCAGTAATAGGTCAGAATCCTCAGGATATTACGTTTAAAGGAGGAGACACATTTGTTGAATTAGGTGAATCGGTAACCATTGGTGAATTTGTCACGATTAGTCGCGGGACAGAATCCCGGGGGAAAACGGTAATTGGGAATCACAGTTACCTGATGGCTTACGCCCACGTAGGTCATGATTGTACACTGGGGGAACATGTCATCCTGACTAATGGTGTTCAAATAGCTGGTCATGTAATCATTGATGATTGGGTCAACATAGGAGGAATGACACCGGTTCATCAATTTTGTCGGATTGGTAAACACGCTTTTATCGGGGGAGGATACCGTGTGGTTAAAGATGTTCCTCCATATATTCTTGCAGCCGGAGAACCTCTGAAGTTTGCAGGAGTTAATATGATAGGATTAAGAAGAAGCGGGTTCTCTCCTGCGATACGAAAAACGATTAAAAATGTCTATAGACTGATTTACCGATCTTCACTAAATACTACACAGGCAATTGAAGAAATTAAAAATACAATACCCAGAAGTGACGAAGTGGAAGAAATTATTTCATTTGTGGAAGCGAGCGAAAGAGGTATTATTTAACGTTACCGCGTGTCTGCTGATTTTATTTTGTAGTTCCCGGTTCTCATCAATTTATGCACAGGTACCCGATTATTCTCTGGATCATTGGATGGAATCGGAATTCAATCAGAAGTCCACTCAATTTTTTAAGTTGTTAACTCTCCAGCTCAATCATTCACAAATCGCATATTCTCCATCAGATCACAGAGTAGGAATTGGCTTCTCAACGAGGACAGGGCACGGGATTGAAAATAGCGAATTGATTTTCTTCTCAGGGAAGCAGGGAATTTTTCCTGTGTTTGATGGAAGTGTCTGGATTTCACCAAATCTTCGAATCAAAGGCAGTTATGCTGGATTTCCTGCTAATAAAGATGTTGTAATGTTTACAGGGTTTGGATTGGACATCTTTTTAAACGGGAGTAAACTTGAAAATCAATATTGGTTAGTAAATATTCAGCGAGGATGTTTGGAAGGCATGGATGATTTCTTTCTTAAAACGATTGGTGTGGGAATTTATCGAGGAGTAAATTATCCTGATGGTTCGGGATGGTGGCTCGGTTTACAGTCAAATAGCTACAGCGCTGGTGTACATGTTCATTATGAAGATAACGAAGTCTATCGTAAAAGACTAAAAGGAGACATCAGTTCTCTCAAATGGGGGGGTAGCAGAAACATTGGGTTTGGCACCAGTATTTATGGTGAAATTGGAGTTCATTTGGAATTTATTTCTGTGATGTTTGGTATTTATAAAATTATCTGATAGGAATTGGACAAGTAGGATAATGGGAAAAACAATATCCATATTGGGTTCCACAGGATCTATCGGGCAAAACACCCTTAAAGTCGTGGAAAATCTCAAGGGCATTCTCAAGGTGAAATACCTAACAGCAGCTCGCAGTTCCAGTCGATTGGTTGAGCAGGCAAAGAGGTTTCATCCGGAAGCGGTAGCAATTGTCAATGATCAAGCTTATAATGAAGTGAGAGATGCTCTATCAGGAAGTAAAATTCAGGTGTTGGGTGGTCGAGAAGGGGTTATCGAAATTGCTACCCGGGACGATGTGGATGTGATGGTGAACGCTCTGGTGGGCAGTGCGGGTATGGAACCCACCATCAGGGCTATTGAAGCAGGGGTAAACGTTGCGCTAAGCAACAAAGAAAGTTTGGTGATGGCTGGTGAGATTATCAACGGATTGAAGAAAAAGACCAGTGCGGAAATTTATCCCGTAGATAGCGAACACAGTGCCATCTGGCAATGTTTGTCGGGTGAAGTGCAAAATGGAATTTCTCGAATTATTTTAACCGGTTCTGGTGGTCCATTTCGAACTAAATCAATAGATGAATTTTCGAAAATCACTGAGTCAGATGCTTTAAAACATCCTACTTGGGAAATGGGCAAAAAAATTACAATCGACTCTGCCACTATGATGAACAAAGGTCTGGAGGTAATTGAAGCATACTGGTTATTTGGTGTGAGAAAAGATCAAATTGAGGTTGTGATACACCCCCAATCCATTATTCATAGTATGGTGGAGTTTGTAGATGGATCAGTAAAAGCTCAACTCGGTTTACCGGATATGAAAATTCCAATTCAATACGCTCTGACCTATCCCCAGCGACAGCCTTCCAGTTGGGAGGAAATTGATTTTTCATCTCTTGAAATGCTTACATTTGAAAAACCCGATTTTGACAAGTTTCGGTGTCTACGACTGGCGTATGATGCCCTCGAGCTGGGGGGATCTGCACCTGCTGCTCTTAACGTGGCAAATGACAATGCTGTCAAATTTTTTCTTGAAGGAAAAATTCCTTTTACTTATATATCAACAATAAATGAAATGGCAATCCAGAAACACGATTTCGTAAAACACCCCGATCTGGACTACTTGTTGGAACTTGAGGAGTGGGGGAAGCGTTTGGTAAATCTTGGCTGATTAATTAATGAGGTTAGAAATATGATAACGATTCTTGCAATGATATTTGTTCTGGCTGTGCTGATTTTTGTACATGAATTAGGACACTTTTTTGCTGCCAGGTCAGTGGGAGTGAAAGTGGAGCGGTTCTCTCTCGGTTTTCCACCACGACTACTCTCCTTTACCCCTCTCAAGGATGGCTGGTTATTCAAATTGTTTTTTATCCGCCGGAATGAAAAAGGTAAGTTCAATTGGTCACCTGTATTTGAAAAGGTAATCTCCAAGCCATTGAGGAAATCAACCGAGACAGAATATAGTATCGCACTCATTCCTCTTGGTGGATATGTGAAAATGGCTGGTACTATTGATGAAAGTCTTGATGATTCGATTACCGGTGCACCTTACGAACTCAGTTCGAAGAATCGATTGCAGCAGATCTGGGTTATGTCAGCGGGTGTTCTGATGAATTTACTGCTTGCTGTTCTCGTGTTTGCTGGTCTCACAATAAAGAGTGGAATCTCTGAATTTTCGAACGAACCAATCGTGAATGAACTGGTACCCGGTTTTCCTGCCGAAGAGGTAGGAATTCAGGGGGGTGATAGAATTGTGCGTGTGGATGGGACTCCAATTTCAACGTGGGAAGAAATGAACGCTATCATTTCCTCTAAACCAAATGAAACTGTTGAAATTCGTTGGCTTCGGAGAGAAGAGGAACATTCGTCTCAGTTGACCACAAGGGAGACACAAACTCTAATCAATGGAAAACCGAAAGTTATAGGAGTTGTGGGTATAACCAGGGAATACACCATAAGAGATGCAGGAATTCTGGAATCTCTCAAGGTAGGATTTGTTCAAACGGGTTTTTGGCTCAAGGTAATTGTCAATACGTTAAAGATGTTGTTTACAGGAGAGGCATCAGCCAAAGATATCGGTGGACCAATTCTTATTGCTCAGATGGCAGGTCAGTCTGCCAGATTGGGGTTTGCAGCACTTCTCTCGTTTTTAGCAATTATCAGTGTTAATCTGGCTTTTATCAATATCATTCCAATACCGGGATTGGATGGGGGGCATATCCTAATTATTTCCATTGAAGCACTCATTCGACGGGCGCTGTCGGTAAAAGTACGGATAGCAATTCAGCAGGTGGGGATGGCTTTTTTGATGTTATTGATTTTATTTGTGATTTATAACGATATCAGTCGAATATTTATGGATTAGATGTGTAACCTCCCGTTTTCCTACCCCGTCGTATGCGGAGTTTCTGCAGAGGAGCGTATGGGGGATTTCTACGGGGATACTTCGCGAAGCTTTAATACCATTGATCCAAATTTTGCTCTGGATCGTATTTTTACGGGGAGACGCCTATCATCATCTGATAGCCATATCGTCATATCACCTTTGCTCTTGAAAAGTGGTCGATCGGGATGAAATGGTTCTATAACATAACAATCAAATTTACCAGCCGGAACTTTTATCTTTTGTTTCTTGTGGACAATGACCTGAAAATCGGTGAATTCATTTTCATCAAATGTTGTGAATGAGAAAAGATCATCCACCTTGAAAGGGGTTGCTCGAATATACATCAGGAGAGAATAAGGGTCTCTCAGTTCTTTTTCGACTTTTATTGTATCGCCATTTGAAATGATGACCGAATCCTGATAGTTTACCATAGCTTGAAACTTTTTACGATATCTTCCTTCTCGTATTTTTTTCTTAAGTTTTCGTGTAAACAGACCTTCAGTATCAACCCAGGTATCTACCCGGTCTCGAATTTTATAAATCCGGTCTGCTATGTTGTTGGTTTTGACACTAAAAATTATGTGATAAACATCCGAATTGTTAATGGTATCCAGAGAGGAGACAAACAATTTTGCCTGTCCAGCAGTGATGAAGTTGAAACTGGCATCATACGTAAGTTTTTCACCAACATGGAAAGGGAGATCATTTTGCCCATTCACGAGTGTGGGAAAATAGATAAAAAAGAGAATTATTAGTTGTCGCTTAATCCGGATCACCATTTCTGAGAATTCGTTCTTCTATAGTTGAAAGATCAATGATTTGTGATCCCTCCGATGGAGGAAGTGTCCCGGCGTTGATTATCAGGTCTATTTCGAATCCAAATTCCTTAATAATTTTGTAAGGATTGTTGATAGCTTTTTCTCCAGTTCTATTAACGCTGGTACTTGTAATGGGATATCCCAGTTTCCTCACCAATTCTGTAGGAAAGGGGTGAGCAGGTATTCGGATACCTACTGTTTCTTCTTTACCGAGAAAAAGAGAGGAGATATCCGATTTTACAGCAGGAAGAATGAAAGTTATTTTCCCCGGTAGTTGAGCGTCTATGTACGCTTTTCTTCCATTCGGGATTTTGGCATATTTTTGAAGCATTGTCAGGTCAGACACAACAATGCTCCAGGGTCCACCTCGACCTTTTATTTGGGATAAACGTTGAACAGCTTTACTATTTCTAACATCAACACCAAATCCGTAGAGGGTGTCGGTGGGATATGCAATGATTTCCCCCTTTCGAATTGTGTCCGCAGTTTTTTGTATGGCATCTGGTTGATTGACATTAACCCGGTGGCATGACGGTTTTTTGGTTTTCCAGCGTCGGTGAAACCAGAAATACTGTTCGGGGAACAGCCGGATTTTATCTTCAAGACGGGAAGTAAAACTTTGCGTAATATTGAAAACGTCATTTTCTCCTTCAACAGAGATTGGTTCAATATCGATAACGTATGTATGTTCTTTTTCGTGGTGACAGGTGATAAAAACAATGGGAGCTCCAGTTGCAAGATGGAATCTGGCTGCTCCTTTGGCTGTGGATGCTGGCTTCCCAAAAAAATCAACAAATACCCCTCGATATCTTTGATCTTGATCGCTCACAAGTCCGAGAATTTCTCCCTTATTTAATACGTCATACATCTTTTCAAGGGAGGATCTTCGGTCAATGTGTTGAATTCCGCTCAGTTCCCTCTGTTTCAGGAAGAATGTATTTGCACCGAGATTCTTTTGCCGAAAAGCGACACCTTTGAAGGGATAGCTGTTGTAACCAAGCCAGGATGCCAGCATTTCCCACGAACCGAAGTGACCTGTAACGAGGATGACTCCTTTTCCCTGATGTAGAGCGTCATCCAAAATGTTTTTATCGTGAACGATAATACGTGATGTGTGGTAGCTGTTTGGGAGTGACATAAACTGGATAAAATTACGGGCAAAGAAAAGGGTGCATTTTTTCAATATCTCGTCTCGATATGCCTGTGATTTCTTCGGAAAGGCTAATCGGAGGTTATTCTGGGCTTGATCCTTTCTCAATGGATAATGATAATACGCCAGCCTTGCAATTCGTATAGCTAATTTCTCTCGCCCATCTGGCGATATCAATTTTAACCATTTCGAGAGAATGGACAGCACAATGTAAGTTATTTGGTGACTGAGTTTCATATGTTTTATATTGATATCCACAATTCTGTTACGAAATCTAAAGTGATTTTACCATTTACAGTCACTAGTGTCCGGTAAAAGTTTTGAAACAGGTCTGAAACTCCCCGA
>CAZVFT010000040.1:0-21684 GCA_964626495.1 uncultured bacterium | reverse complement strand
TATTTATTGATGATGTATTCGGTGAATTACTTGATAACATTTTACGACATTCTGGTGTATCAAATTATTTTGTTGTTGCTCAGTCTTATTCTAATACGATAAAGATTTCAATTAGTGATTTAGGGATTGGAATACCCGGGAAAATTAGACCTGCTTTTCAAAAAAATAAACAGACTCAGAAGCAATAATCCACGCAACGGAATTTGGCGTTTCTACATACAAAGAAGGCGGTTTAGGTCTTACTACGCTTCGGGAATATCTAAAATTTACAGGTGACTATCTATTTATCGCATCAAACCACGGTTGTGTGAAATTTATCAATAATCGTCCGTATGTTTATACAAACTACGATTGTGAATTTTTAGGAACTTTCGTGGAAGTATGTTTCCGAACCGATGTTATACGAACACTGGTGATTGAGGATAGTGATCTGCTTTTTTAAACAATTGGGGGTCAATTTTTGCAATTTTTATAAGTATAGCAATTTTAAACCGAATGGATTGGTTGAAATTGATGAGTTCAACATCATTGTTCATATCAATTAATTTCAATATTGTTGCTTGTATAAATGAGGTGGAAACATCGTTGACATTTTCGAAATCAAAAATAATCTTTTCAATATCATAATGTTTCGCAAGAAAATCAGAAATCAATTTGAATAAACGATTTCCAGACTCTCTTGTGAGAGTAAAATTTGTGTGGTCAGCTATTTTAACAACTGCTTTCATAATGATATAATTTAAGAATAATTTTAATATTGTGAGGAAAAATTAATTATTTTCATAACAACTTTTAATTCTTCACCAAACCAAAATAGACCCGTTGGTATATGTGTTGTATGGGCTGACTGAGGAGAAAATTAGGATTGTGCAGGGCAAGAAATGATTGGGGCTTGGAGCCAAAGAACAGCTAACAAGCGTTTCCACTTTATCAGAACCATTTTTCCCATTCAGGTACACGCACCTTACAGTCAGATAGACATTTGTGTGATGACCCACATTTCATTAATAAAAATCTCCAGCAGGACGCACATCCTACTGGATAATATTTACGTCCGTAATTCCTAAAACTTATTCAGTCAAATCCTCGGGAAATAGTGTCACCTGAACATAATTTTCTACATTGAAATATTTCTGTGCTACTTTTTGGATGTCTTCCAGTGTGAGAGATTCTACAAGTTCATCATATCTCAAAATGTCTGATAAAATTTCACCATGCATATCATAGAATTCGAGAATATTCAGCCAGAATTTATTCTCCTTCAAGGTAATTTCCCGCTCACGACGCTGAGCCTCCTTCACCTTATTCAGATAGACCTCAGTCAGTCCAATAGTTTTTAAACTGTCAATCTGCATAAATACAACATTTGTCAGTTCTTCTACCCTCTCAGGATCACAACCAAAGACAATGCCAATGTCATATTCCTCTTCAGGATAATGAGAAGGAGAACCCCAGATTCCCACACCATAAGTGCCCCCCATATCCTCTCGGAGCACTTCTCGCAACTTGATTCTAAATGCATGAATCATGGAAGAAAGAATGTAGCGATTTTCACTATTCCACTCAAAGTCTCCTGTAAAGCGAACCTGAGTCATACTTTTCGGTTCCATCCCTTTCCGGAGCACCTTTTCAATAATTCCTTTTGGATAATCTACTCCAACATCCTGCCAGGATTCTTCCTGATTGATAGCAGGTAATCCACCAAGATAGGTTTCAACGAAGGACCGGATCACTTCAAGATCGAAATTCCCAACAAAAATGAAAGTAAAATCACCTGCATCTGCGAACCGATCCTGGAAAAAAGTATAGGACATTTCCAAATTCATTTCTTCCAGTAATTCTACTGACCACGGCCTTCGGCGGGGATGGTGCTGAGACAGGGTTACCTTAATTGTGTCTCTGAAAGCTGATTCTGGTCGTGCGCTTCGATTCTCCAGAAATCCTCGTAACCTCTCCTTGTATGCCAGAAATGCTGTGCTGTCCTGCCTAGGAGCTGTAAAATAGAGATAAATCAACTGAAACATAGTTTCCATATCCTGCGGTGAAGCGGAGCCGGAAAATCCTTCATACAGTTCATGAATATAGGGGGAAACCCTCACTCTTTTTCCAGCTAGAAGTTTTTCCAATTCGATAAAGGAAAAAGAACCAACACCACACTCCCTTACCACATCAGCAGCATCCATACCAGCAACATGATATTCATCCACTACTAAAGAATGTCCTCCAGGACTGTATGCGGAAAACAGGATTTCATCATTTTTATAATCGGTGGGTTTTAACAGAACTCGGACACCATTTGCCAGCTCCCATTTATATAGATCAAGATCGCTCAAATAACTTTCTGATGTAATCTCCGAAGCAACGGGAATCTGTGAAACAAGCGGTTGATCCAGCGTTGTGTCTTCGTAGGGTATTAAAGTAGTATTTTCGACATCCATAAATACTTGCAATAACTGCTCCTCCTCTGGAATAGTAACTCCCTCCTTTTCCGGTGCATTTACCATGACGACCCGGTTGTATTCCGTTAACCATTCCCGAGCCAGTTGATTTACCTCTTCCAGTTCAATTGTCGGGATAAATTTCCTGTATAGTTCGTACTCATACTCAATCCCCGGAATGGGTTCCTCCGTCAGATAATGTCTAACATATTCCCAAGTAAAACTTCTCGATTCAGTTTTATCCCGCTCATCGAATGCATTCTCGATCCACCGCAAAAGATCCTTTTTCGCTCTTTCAAGTTCTGTTGAGGTAAAACCGTATTGATCCACACGTTTCGCTTCAGTCAGGAGGGCATCCAATCCTTTCTCAATGCCATTGTCTTGAACACCTGCCATGAGTATGTAAACTTCACCTGAACGAACAAACTGACCCTGATGCGAGTATCCATATAGAAACGGAGAATCAGCTTGACGTTTGAGTTCATCCAGCCGTTGATTCAGCATTTTGTTGTATAAATTACTAACAATATTGCGACGATAATCTCCTACGGTTTTTTCCTCCTGCAACGGTTGTTTATAGTAAACCGCTACCCGAGATACAGTTGCTTCCTGATCTGTAGCAATGGCAAAGAGGGTTTCCTCATGTCCCGGCACAGGAAAAGTTTCTCGCGTCCTCATCTTTTCAGGAGGAATCAGTCTGTTGAAATATGTAGATATAAGACCTTCAACCCAATCTACATCAAAATCCCCAACCGCCACTACCGCCATGAGGTCAGGACGATACCAATCTTGATAAAATTTTCTCAATGTTTCGTAGTGACAGGTATCAACAACGGCTTTCTTTCCGATGGGTAGCCGATCTGCATATTTTGATCCCTTAAACAAAATTGGAAATTGTTTGTCTCTCATTCGTGCTTCTGCTCCCCTGCCGAGACGCCATTCTTCAATCACCACACCTCGTTCCTTGTCAATCTCCTCTTCATCCAGTTTCAGTCCATGTGCCCAATCTTCCAGAATTTGAAAAGCTGTCTCTACCAATTCCAGGCTGTCTGTAGGAATCTGAAGGATATAAACCGTTTCGTCAAAACTGGTGTAAGCATTGAGATCCGGTCCAAACTTCATTCCTACCAATTCCAGAAAATCAACCAGTTCCTGTTTTTCAAAATGTTCCGAACCGTTAAATGCCATATGCTCCAACAGGTGAGCCAGTCCCTGCTGATTGTCATCCTCCAGAACAGAACCTGCATTTACTACCAGTCTAAGTTCAGCTCTCTTTTCAGGTTTTTTATTTTCCCGGATGTAATAAGTCACCCCATTTTCTAGTTTTCCCGTCACTACTTTTGCATCAATAGGCAATTCCTGATCAAGGGATAAAACATCTTCAGAAGATTCGGTTGGTGAAGAAGGTTTTGGTGCTTGACTGCAACCTGTCAGAAAAATAACCAAAATCATAAGTCCAATTGTTATGAAACGCTTCATATTTTCCTCCATCGTTAATGAAAATGTTGAATATAATTTATTCAATTATGAAAAATATTAATGAAAAAGTTTCCACTTGTTTGCTATTGAAAATTAGGGGATTTTCATGGAAAAAGATAGGATCAAAGAATCTGCTGAATTTTAAAAAATGCGCAGGAACTTTCAGCCATTATTTTAATCCTCCAGTGAGAAAACAGACCTCCAAGAATTACACCAATAATCCCACTCAAAAAAAGCCATAATTCTCCCACCTGATAGGAAATAATTCTTCCAATTCCCAATGTAAAAAAGACCCCTGCGAAAAATCCCACAAGAGGAATTCCATACTGAATAATTGCTAATTTTAACATAATGTTGGATGTATCCGTGAATAGTACCCAATCTCCGACTTTTGCTTCAATTCTATTCAAAGCTATAACTGTCCGATAGGTCTCATCGGTGGGAGTACAGATGACCCGAGCTCCACATTTTCGACAGGAATCCGTTGTTGAGATCTGGATGTGAGCAAACTGACCTTCTAAGGAAACTACCGTCCCATATTCACCGTTGTTATCCATCTGTTATGCAAAAGCTTTTACTTCTAATGGAGTTTCTTTGGGAATCACAACCAAGCAATTGGTAGGACACTTTTCCGTAGGCAGAATAGGTTCTTTACCATACAAATCATAATTGATGATGGCCAGATTATTTTCCATAACGATCTGTTCTTCTTCTACTGCTCGGACGCAAATTCCACATCCTATACAGGCAGTCAGGCAGGCTTTTCGTGCTTCCTTCGGAGTGTCTTCATTTTTACAGAGAATAAACAGCTGGTTACTCTCGGGATGGAGCTCAATTATTTCTCTTGGACAGGCATCTACACAATTCCCATCTCCGGTACACTTTTCTGGATCAACAACAGGCAGTCCGTTTTCCCCCATTTTAATAGCACCAAATGGACATACCTGAACACAATCACCAAATCCAATGCAACCGTATCGACAGAGTTTGTCACCTCCATTGACCAGGGTTGATGCTATACACGTTTTTATTCCATCGTAGGTTGCTTTTCGGACAGTTTCATAAATTCCACCTTGACAAAGAATACGAGCAATTTTCCTCTCTCTCTTTTCCACTTCAATGCCTAAAATATTCCCAACCTCTTCCATAGCTTCATCACCTGAAACGGGACAGCCACTGATATTTACATCCCCGTTTACGAGGTTTTCAGCAAAACTGGTGCAACCTGGATACCCACAACCTCCACAATTGATGCCGGGGAGCTCATCAAGAACAAGGGAAATTCTGGGATCATCTTCAACATTAAGTTTCTTATGAGCCAGAGATAATCCAGCTGCAAACAGAAATCCAAGTCCCCCCATACTAACAATAGAGATGATCAATGAATTCAACTCCATTTTAAATCCACATTATGTTGATGACAAATTTACCTTGAATGTAACCTTAATATTTCCTCAAATAGATATTAATCCAGCAAATCCCATAAAAGCGAGGGCTAAACTCCCGGCAACAATCATAGTTATACCAGCTCCTTTAAAATGTTTGGGTACCTCTGCCAACTCCAACTCTTCTCTAATCCCCGCCATGATAACCAGAGCAATCATAAATCCGCTCCCAGCACCAATTCCGAAAACGAGAGATTCAGTAAATGAATAATCCCTTAAAACCGAAAAAAGTGCCAGGCCAAGAATAGCACAGTTTGTTGTTATCAACGGCAAATAAATTCCCAATGCATCATAAAGTGGTTTACTCACTTTCCGAATGAACATTTCCACGAGCTGAACCAGAGAAGCAATTACAAGAATAAATGCGACATATTCCAGAATTTCTACTTGAAAAGGAACGAGAATCAGGTGATAGATTAACCACGTCACAGCAACAGCTATGGTCATCACAAACATGACAGCCAGTCCCATACTTATGGCAGATGAGATTCGTTTGGATACACCAACAAAGGGACATATTCCAAGGAAGTACGTTAGAACGAAATTATTGACAATCGCAGCAGAGATGAATAAAAGAACGAGTTTCAAGCGCCTGCTCTCCTTACGTTATACCAGTTACCCAAGCCAATGAGAAGTCCTAATGTTAAAAAGGCACCAGGCGGTAAAATCATCACTATCCATGGATTAAACCAGTCACCCAAAATCTGAAGGGAAAAGAGGGTTCCCGATCCCAGAATTTCTCTGATGCTGCCCAAAACGACGAGAACCAGAATAAAACCCGTTCCCATTCCCAGACCATCTAAAATCGATCTTCCCGTGTTGTGCTTTGATGAAAAAGCTTCCTGCCGACCCAAGATCAGGCAGTTCACCACAATCAAAGGAACGTAAGGTCCCAGAGCTTTGCTGATTTCTGGGAAGTATGCTGCTAAGAAGCGATCAGCTACTGTCACAAATGTAGCGATGATGACGATATAGCTGGCAATCCGAACCTGATGGGGAATTAATTTTCGCAAAAGCGAAATGATAATGCTTGAACTGAGAAGGACAAACGTCGTGGCTAACCCCATCGCCAGACCATTGATTGCAGAATTCGTTACGGCTAATGTGGGACACAATCCCAACAACATATGGAGAACGGGGTTTTCATCCCAGATTCCCTTCAAGAATTCTTTAAGCAACGGTATCTTTTTTTTCGCCATCGTTATACAAATATAATAATTGAACTTTTTAGTCCACTCTTCAGAGGGGTGGATGCGAAGCAGACGGGGTGTGTTATTGACATTCTATTTACTAATATCCATTTTTTTAGAATAATTGTTGTTTATTTCCATTCAACTTACGTTTTTTTGATTGACTACGTTTTTTATCACACCCCGTCCCGCAGTGGCGGGACTCTCCCCTCTCAAGAGGGGACTTTTTTATTCTGTCACCGTCAGCGATCATCGTATGGGTGGATGCGAAGCAGACGGGGTGTGTTCTTTTCGTATTCAATGATCCAATCCTCAATAGCGGTTAACACACCTGCTAAATTTTTCTTTACTTCTAAATCATCAAACCGTAAAAAATTGACTCCAAGCGATTCCAATTGCTTTTGTCTTTGAACATCTTTACCAATTCTATAATCATGACTTTCACCATCAATTTCTATTGCCAAACTAAGTTCATTACAATAAAAATCAACTATGAAATTCCCGAGAGGTTTCTGCCGATGAAAATCATATCCCCTCATTTTTTTCCCCTTTAAATGATACCATAGTATTATTTCAGATAACGTCATATTCTTCCGTAACATTCTTGCAACATTTTTCAGTTTGGGATTATATGGAATTATCTTACGTTTCATAACACACCCCCTCCGCCGATTGGCGGATACCCCTCTGGAGAGGGGACTCTTGTATTTTAAAATCTTCTTCCATCTATTTGCAATTAACCAACATCTCTATCATCATAAGTAATTGTTACCCAAAAACTCTTAATTTATTGTTTATTAAATCCAAAATTGAGTGATATCTTTTTTTATTGCAAATATCCAAATATTTAGCCTCCCTCTTGTTGAAGATCCCTTTGGGGAGATGAGCATCCAGAATTCATACGATGGTGTTTATTCTTATTATTAGTCCCCTCTTCAGAGGGGTGGATGCGAAGCAGACGGGGTGTGTTACTTTTGTACTCTACATATTTACAACTTTTTTTCACTATTTTGCTTGTGCGTGAATTTTCTGATAAACTAATTTAAATTTTTTAATAGTGTCATTCAGGATTCGAACCACAGCTCTTGATGTAATCGTGGCACCAGACACAGCTTGAATATCGGTGGGATTTTCGGGTTTCCGATTTTTTACTACCCCAATTTCCGGTTCAGTTACTACACCTCGAAACTGTTCAGGAAACCAGAATGGATTATTCTTATTTGAAGGATCTTTTACAATTTTTGTCCCCAACCCCGGAGTTTCAATCTGTTCCAGTATTTTAATTCCAGTAAGGGTCTTAAAATCAGGTGAAATCCCAATCATCATTACGAGATTCCCCTGAAATCCGCTCCCATCGGCTTTAAATGCGATAGCAACCGGACCTTCCATTTCTTCCTTTCTCCCCACATAAAAGGTGATTCCATCCGCAACAAGTTCATTGTAATAGTTATAAGGTGGGAGAACCTCTGAAATAGCCTTCTTCAGTGCTCTCAGTCGGTGGACTTCAATCTTCGGTTTCGTAATGGCATCCCAACTGGAGAGTATTCCACCCGATAGAATTGTAATAATTGTTAAGACAAGAATCATTTTAGCGGATGTACTCATGCTCGTACCTCTCCAAAATATTTAGGTCGGGTATATCGATTAATCAGAGGAGTTACAGCATTCATAAGGAGAATTGAGTACATTACTCCTTCCGATAGACCACCATACAGACGGATCATTAAGAGAAGAATTCCCGCACCAACACCAAAAATCCACGATCCTTTTGGTGTTATGGGAGACGTCACCATATCGGTCGCCATGAAAAAGGCTCCAAGCATCAACCCACCGGACAGGAGATGAAAAACAGGATCCGGATATTTCACAGGATCAACTTGCCAGAACAGTCCTCCAACCAAAAAAACTGTCCCAATAAAACTAACAGGTATTCGCCAGTCTGCATAACGCTTGACAATCAGGTACAATGCGCCAAGAAATATGGCAATCACCGAAGTTTCACCAAGAGAACCACTCACATTCCCTAACAACAAATCATTATAATCAGTAAGAATATGTTCAAATTTAAACATTCCAAGAGGAGTCGCTGTCGAAACTGCATCAATCGTAGCATATTTTGCGGTTTGGGGGTAAGTCCAAGTAGTCATAGCGACGGGAAATGCTGCTTGGAGAAATGCCCTTCCAAGCAGTGCGGGATTGAAGATGTTATATCCAAGTCCTCCAAAAATCTGTTTTCCAATAGCTATTCCAAAAACAGCCCCCAGAACGCCCCCACTAATAGAAAAGGATGGAGGTAAAGTTAAAGCCAGTAAAAGTCCAGTAATCACCGCACTGCCATCTTTGATTTTCAAACCATCTTTTTTCACAAAATTAATGATTGCTTCCGTTACAAGAGCAGCAAGGACACAACTCAATATCATCCAGAGAGCAGAAAAACCGAAAAAATAAATGGAAGCCGCGACGGCGGGTACCAGAGCACCTACCACGCTCCACATAATCTTATAAACACTTTCAGTAGAACTGAGATGCGGACTGGATGCCAGTATCAGTACTCGCTCAGGCTGGTATAATTTTTTTCTTGGATCCGGCTTCTTTTTTGGTTTGGAAGCTTCCGTACTTCTTCCTCCATTGATATTACTCTTCTCTTCTATCATCTTAATTTTTCGCCTGTTGTTGCAGCATTTCTCCAACACGCAATTTCCCCACTCGTATCCATTGGACAAGTGGAATAGATGAAGGACATTCAAAGGCACATGATCCACACTCTACACAATTCAATATCCCCAATTCATAAGCTTCGGAATAATTCCCCAACTCAGAGAGTCGTGCCAATCTGGTGGGAACCAGATACATCGAACAGGATCTCACACAATTCCCACATCGTATGCACGGCAGCGATTCCAATTCCCTGACACGAGTAGAAGCAACAATACCGCTGGTAGCTTTCACTACTGGAACAGAAAGATTGTGCTGGGCAATTCCCATCATAGGACCTCCCATAAATACTTTTGCAGTTCCATTCATAAGTCCGTTGCAATAATCAATTGCATGTTGAAAGGGAGTTCCAATTCGCATTAACAAATTTTTTGGTTCTTTTATTCTATCACCCGTTACTGTGACCACCCGTTGAATAAGGGGTTTTCCTTCTGTGACAGCTTCAGTTACCGAAACTGCGGTACCAACATTATTCACTACAACCCCCACATCCATGGGAAGTCCGCCGGCCGGGACCTTCCGCTTGAGGATGGCATAAATCAACATCTTCTCTGCCCCCTGTGGATATTTAACCTCCAATGGTGTAACCTGAATATCGGAACCAGATTGAGCTGCTTTTGCACTCATAATATCAATGGCATCGGGTTTATTCATTTCAATACCAATATATCCTTTTCCTACCCCAAGAACTCTCATTAAAATTTTCATTCCTGTGAGTACTTTTTCTGCCATTTCTACCATCACCCGATGATCTGCTGTCAAATACGGTTCACATTCACATCCATTCAAGATAAATGTATCGATCGGTTTCTCCTCTGGAGGTGCCAACTTTACGTGTGTTGGAAACGCTGCTCCACCCAGCCCCACAATGCCTGCATCTCTTATCTGACTATTTAGCTTTTTTATTGAAATAGATTTCCAATCTTCATAAGCTGGGAGCAAATCCCATTCATCATTACCAGTCCGATGGATATGTATGGTTTGAACATATCCACCTGCAGGATGAGGAAATGAACAGACAGCTTTCACCACACCTGTTACTGTGGCATGAATTGGGCTTGAAATAAATGCGTCGCTGACACCGATGAGCTGTCCCGTTTTTACCTCATCTCCCTTTTTCACCAGGGGATCACAGCAAACACCAAAATGTTGCTGGAGAGGAATATATACATCATCCGGTAAGGATAGGACTTCAATTTTTTTAGATGAAGTATAACGTTTAAATTCTACCGGGTGTATACCTTTTTTAAATGTGTGGACTTTCACCTTGGATATTCTGAAATCTGATATGTATAGACTTTCTTAGGTTAAATATGGAAAAAAGTTTACTTATATTTTTTAAAATAATTAATAAGTATATCAACAAAAATAATGTGGACTTAGATTTTATGAAGTAATTATCTTCAGTTTTCGTAAAACTCTTCCCGTCGGAATTCCATTTCCGTCATATCTCCGAATTTTATAATATTTTTCTAACATCTTTTCCAGAGGAACTTTTCTTTTATCAGGATCGCCTAATCGCCATTCCTTCAGTAGACGCGGTGGCAGGGTATCATCTTTTTTTGAGATTCCCTCCCGTGTGTTCATATATCGTTCAAGAACATGGATTCTGTCTCCAGCTTTGAGATAATTTCTGTTGGATATCTTGATACCCGTTACTGCTGACCACAGTTTTGTATAGATGCTGAAGTCTACAAATTTTATCGTTATATTCGACAAATTCTGCATGAAGAATCCGATGATTGACCTTGGTGTATACTTCATAAGAGGAGATTCCAAAGGAAAGGCAAAAAGGGTAAATAGACAGGTATTCAGGGAATTGATGCAGCAGTGCACACTTTCAAAAAACTTGGTAAAGTTGGCTTTCGCACGGATAGTATCTGGTTTAAGGAAACTAAACAAGATTTCAAGTCCAACAATATATGCTGAAAGGTGACAGGCACCGCGATTGGCAACAGCATAGGCGAGTCCCTGACCAAAACTGCCACGAGAGTCATAAGCTGACATTTCCAATCCCTTCACGTGCATGGCAAAATCTTCACCCCCATATTTTTGGGAAAGTGCCCGTACACCCTGAGCCATATTCTTTCCAAATCCTTTGAGGTAAGCAATATCATACAGCGCCTTAGATATTTTTTCAGAAGAACCGAACTTTAAGTCGCTTTCTACCAACCCCTTTTCTGTAGCTTCCATCACCCAGGAAAGGGTATTACCTGTGGATATTGTATCCATTCCAACTTCAGAACATATTTGATTCCATTCTGCAATTTTTACCGAATCGAACACACCTATATTGGTTCCCAACAAAGCAACAGTCTGAAATTCCGGAACAACCAGTTCTTGACCGTCAAAATCTCCTTTCTTACTGCACAGGATTGAGCAAGGTTTACAGGTATAATGTTCCGTTTTGTGCTTTTCCCTCATCTTTTCACCAGAAACATCCGGAGAATGAACATCAGAACCGGTAATGAAGTTTTTAATTGTGAGCAGATTGCCTTTATTCATAATGTTCGCCAAAAAAGGTGTGCCATAGTTTCTCAAAGTATGGGAAGTCACCTCATTTCGCTGGATATACCGATTTGCCTTTTTCCTCACTCTGGTAAATTTTTTCTTATTCGTGGATCTGATCCGATAATCGCCTCCGTTAACTACAACAGCTTTTAATTTCTTTGAACCCATAACAGCACCCATTCCCGTACGACCTAAAAATCGATGTCCAGAAACGATATTAGCAAACTTGACAAGGTTCTCACCCGCAACCCCAATAACAAGAATTCCAGACTTTTTATTACCAATTTTTTCCTGCACCGAATCTGGATTATCTCCCCATAGTTCCTCAGCATTTTTTAATTCGACACCCGTTGAGGAAATTTCAAGATACGTGGGTCTTGATGCTTTTCCTTTGATTAGCAATCCATCCCATCCCGCTGTTTTTAATTGAATACCAAAAGGACCCCCGCAGGTTGCTGATGCCATAATCCCAGTAAGAGGAGATTTGGTTACTGCTGCAAATCGACCGCTACAGGGTGCACCTGTTCCTGCAAGTACACCGGGCATAAATGCAATAATGTTGTCTCCACTAAGAGGATCAATTCCCTGTTCTAAACGGTCAAAAAGCAGCTTTAGTCCTAATCCCTTTCCTCCCAGATACAACCGACGTTCCTTATTTGTCACGTGGTAGATTTCCACCTTTTCAGATGAAAGATCTATTTCCAGCACTTTATTACTTGGACCAATAAGTTCTTTCATAATTTCCTCAGGTCAAACCAGATTTTCTTCTATAACCTTGATAAGTAAAGTCGGTATGAAACCATTATGTTTACTTTTTTGATGATCTTTAACCTAAATCAAGTAATGTCTCATCAATTACTTTTGGGAAAATAGGATAATTAGACAAACATTTCTATAAATTTATTTGAGGTCAATTCCAATTTCAGAACATGAAACAATGAAATTTTTAATACTGATTTCAGACAATTTAAAATAAATCTGATTTTCTTGTAAAGAATGCCATCATTTATTAAATTAATTTATAAAATAACAAGGAGGGTTCATTATGAGTACAACAATCACTTACCAGGATAAAACCTGGCTGTCAAATTATGAGTCTGGTGTCCCTGAACACGTTGATTATGAAGAAGTATGTCTTCCGGAATATTTAAGTAGAACTGTAGAAAAATTCCCGGACAGAACGGCTTTGATCTTCCAGGGATATAAAATCACTTTTTCAGAACTGAACACTATGGTAAACCAAATGGCAGGAGTACTGACTGATTTTGGCGTTAAAAAGGGCGATCGCGTAGCTGTTTTACTCCCAAATCTTATCCCTGCTGTTGTCAGTTACTATGCTATCATGAAGATTGGCGCAATTACTGTAATGAACAATCCTCTTTACTCTGATCGAGAACTGGAACATCAGTTTAATGATTCTGGATCAACCATTCTGATTACTCTTGACTTGCTGGGAAACAGAATGATTGATCTTCGTGAAAAAACGGGTATAAAAGAGATCATCTACACTTCCATTGGTGATTATCTTCCTTTTCCGAAAAATATCCTATTCCCCCTGGTAGCGAAGAAGAAGAAACTAGCAGCGGATGTAAAACCTGCAGATAATGTATTCAAATGGAAAGAGGTTCTGGAGTCAGCAACTCCCCGCACAGAAGGAGTTGAACTCTCCATTGATGATCCTGCAAATTATCAGTACACCGGTGGTACTACGGGAGTCTCAAAGGGAGTAATCCTTACTCATAAAAACATGAGCGTTCAGGTTCAACAGATTAGTTCGTGGTTCCCACAATTCAACCCTGGAGAAGAAATTATGCTTGGTGCGCTTCCCTTCTTTCATGTTTTCGGATTAACCTGTGTAATGAACTTTTCCATCTACTATGGATGGACCAACATCCTCATTCCGAAGCCACAGCCTGACCAATTGTTGGAAGCAATTACTAAATTCAAACCGACATTTGCTCCTCTCGTCCCCACAATGTTTATTGGGATTATCAATCATCCAAAGATCCAAAAAGTTGATATGACTTCCATCAAAGGATGTTTCTCTGGAAGTGCTCCCCTCCCAGTGGAAGTGCTTCAAGAGTTTGAAAAAATAACAGGCTCTGTTATTGTGGAAGGATTTGGACTTACAGAATCTTCTCCCGTCACTCACATTAATCCTTTCGCTGGCGGGGAACGAAAAGCTGGAAGCGTAGGAATCCCTGTTTCCGATACTGAATGCAAAATAGTGGATCTAGAAAATCCTGATATCGAAATACCCGTTGGAGAGCCCGGTGAACTTCTCATGAAAGGTCCACAAATTATGGAAGGGTACTACAACCGTCCCGACGCAACTGCTGAAACCGTGCAAGATGGCTGGCTTTTCACTGGCGATATCGCTACTATGGATGAAGACGGATATTTTTACATTGTAGATCGGAAAAAGGATATGATCATTTCTGGAGGATTAAATGTTTATCCCCGGGAAATTGATGAAGTTTATTACGAAAATCCAAAAGTTCAAGAAGCCTGCTGCATTGGAATTCCTCACGAGAAACGGGGTGAAGCTGGAAAAGTATTCATTATCCTTAAAGAAGGTGAAACAGCCACAGAAGAAGAGATGCTTGAATTCTGCCACGACAGGTTAGCAAAATACAAATGGCCTACTGAAATTGAATTCCGAGATGAACTTCCAAAATCGACGGTTGGAAAGGTACTCAGAAAGGAACTGAGGGCAGAAGAAATGGAAAAGCGGAAATAGGTTTAGCGTTCATCGTGGGTGGTAACTGGTGAATGGTGGAGTGGTAAGCTGGTGAGTGCTTGCCCTGTGAAATGTGAGGGACGAACTATTTCTACAGGGGTAGCTGGTGGAATGGTAATTTGCGACCCCGATCAGCTGTATGACACCCCTCTCGAGAGGGGTGTCCCGCTACTACGGGATGGGGTATGTTAAATACATACTCAACTGAGAATACGTCCGAACCAACTTTGCGGAAGTTTGAAACTTCCGCAAAGTTATAAGTAACCTGCAGGTTGACGGACCACTAGAGAATCCCCTATTTTTATAAAGTTGGATCAGGTATGACTACATTCATATGCGCTACCTTTCTTATAATAAGGCAAGTAAGCAATCCAAAAGAGTAAACAGAAAAATATTTCTAAAACTATCAGATACCACGGCCAAGAGGGTAGCCACTGAATAGGACCGAAATCAATTTTAGGAACATCCAGAAGATACAGATAATTACCCCCAGTAATCAGATTTACTGGATAGACAAATAAAAAAGCATAAATATTCAAAATTATAAACGAAGTAAAGTAGCTTTTCCGATCCGGTTCTATTTGTTGAACAAAGACGAGAAAACAAATACCGAACAGGGGCAAACCGTGAGAGATAAAAAATTCAAAAAATTTCAGACTCGGAAAACCCAGTTTGATATCTGGGAAAATAAGGGCGAGGGATGCTCCACAAATAATCCAGTAATACAGGATGTTGAAAAACCACTGTTTTGGTTTCAGTAGGTAAAAGGCAATCAGAAATCGATTAATTCCACAAAGATTGAGAGGAAGATGTTCGGACACATCAAATGTATTTTGGAATAAATGAAAAATTTGTCCATAAGTGGCATCGATCAGTATGATTATTGCCAACCAGATACGGAATCGACGAAAACTGCTGTCATCGAAGGATTTCAGCGTACGGAGAAGTAACACAACAAGTCCAACATAAATAATCAGCGCAGTTATGTGATCAAAACCAAAAAGGCGAAATGACATAGGTTAAGTGTCGTTAATTACATCTAATTCAATTATTAATGTCAAAATGATTTGAGGATTGTGGTTAAAACAATAGAAATCCCGATTCCCCTTTATATTGATTTAAACAGGATAAAGAATAATGGATAATTTCCTTCAGACTTGACGAAAACTCCTTTTTCAATTCATACAGGATCTTTTCCAATCTATTACGCTTTTTATAATCCTCCAGAATATTTGTAAGGATTGTCTCAACAGACCGTTCATTCTGCTCATCCTTTCCCTCGTTAGGAGTTACAAACATATTATGTGTCTTGATCAACCCTTCCACGCTTGTAATATTCCGAAAATCATAATTCTGAAAATCTAAAGCAAAATCGTAAAGTGATTTTTCATTATGGATTTTCCCATAACCTGCTGATAAATGAGCCTCCAAATTATCAGGAGTAAAATTCTTTTTTGATCTATTCAATTTTTCCACAATAGAATGACCTTCAGCTTCAAAAAAGGAAAAATCTAATGCAAAATCCATCATCATCCCAGCCAGTTCAAGAATCAATCTCTCTGGATAATGTTTAAATGCTTCCTGTGCTGATAGCGTCTTGTGGATTTTTCTCTCCCACGGTTTTAAATATCCTTCTTCTCCATCGTGAATATCATCAAGCACAATGTGATGATACATTAATTCTGGAATCCAGTAATTCCCCCAGTTTGAACTTTCAACATAGGATTTGATTCGCTGGATGCTTGTCCGATCGTGGGATTTTTCAAAACTGATTTTTGGTGTAAAGTACCAGACAAAATCAGGTAAAACAGCATACACTTCCTGTCCATCCATTTTACCACCATAATACTCACTGGCTATCTGGATATGAAGTCCTGTTGGCGGCATCTTTATAACTCAATAAGTTTTGATGATTTATGAATAAATGTCATCTTGATAACCCCCCACTTTTTTTCACCTGATAGCCCAGATTGTTTAAAATATTTAATACCCGGTCTTTCACTTTTCCCTGAACCAATATTTCATCATTTTTTACAGAACCGCCTACTCCACATCGTGATTTAATAATCCTTGCTAAAGATTTAGCATCCTCCGTTGTTCCAACAAATCCGGTCACTATTGTCACCACTTTACCCTTCCGTCCTTTTCTATCCAGATGTATATAAAGGTTCTGTTGTTCCGGAAGCAGTGTTTTTTTCTCCTTTTTACTTGATTCTTTCTGAAAATCAGGATCAGTTGAATAAATAATATTTTCCCCAGATAGACTTTTTCCCATTTCTTACTTCCTGATATTGACAGAAAATAGAACCTTCATACTTTCCTAAAAAATACAAAAAAAGTCTTATCACCACATAATACATTTCTTTTGTATATTTCAAAAAAAATAGGTATTTAATTTTTTTAATTAAAAAAACGGTGAGCGAATCATACGATTATATCATTATCGGGTCGGGGTTTGGTGGCTCTGTGTCTGCTTTAAGGCTGGCAGAAAAGGGATATCGTGTGGTTGTTATTGAACAGGGCAAGCGATACCGTCCCGCCGATTTCCCAAAGACGAATTGGAACTTAAGGAAGTATTTCTGGATGCCTAACCTGGGTCTATATGGTTTCCAGGCAATGACCTTAATGAAAGATGTATTCATATTGCACGGTACGGGTGTAGGAGGTGGCAGTCTGGTTTATGCAAACAATTTATTGATTCCTCCTGACGAGGTTTTTGATGATCCTTCCTGGGGAGGTCCCAGCTGGAAAGAGAAACTTGCACCCCACTACAAAACGGCTCAGAGAATGCTTGGGGTTACACTCAGCAAAGTGGTGGTGAAATCTGATGAATTGCTAAAAGAGTGTGCGGAGGAAATTGGAAGGGGTGATACTTTTCACGTAAATGATGTAGGAATTTATTTTGGGGAAAAGGGTGTGACAGTACCTGACCCATATTTTGATGGTAAAGGACCTGAACGAACAGGATGCGAGTTGTGTGGTGGCTGTATGGTGGGCTGCCGATATGGATCAAAAAATACATTAGACCTGAATTATCTCTATCTGGCTGAACAGCTGGGAGCACAGGTAATCCCAGATACAAAAGTAGTAGATGTAAAACCATCTGGAGATGGTGGATATACTCTTACAACAAAAAAGGTAACAGGCATCGCTCATAAAAAGAAGCGATTTTCTTCAAAAGGGGTAATTTTTTCAGGGGGTGTGATGGGTACGGTAAAATTACTTCTTCAATGTAAATCGTGTAGATCACTCCCTGATATTTCAGATCAACTGGGAAATAAGATTCGGACAAACAGTGAAGCTCTTGTTGGTGCTGTAGCTCGGGGAAAGGATGAGGACTACTCTCAGGGTATCGCAATCACTTCAGGCATCTATCCAGATGATCACACTCATATTGAAGCAGTACGATATGGAAAAGGACAGGATGCTATGGCTCTCCTGGCAACAATCCTTGTTGGAGGGGGAAAATTTTGGCCAAGATTTCTCCGATTTCTGGGAAATATTCTTCGAAATCCAATCAAATTTCTCAATTCGCTTAATCCTTTCGGCTGGGCGAAAAAAACCACTATCCTTCTTGTCATGCAAACTATCAGCAATTATATGCGATTTGAATATAAACGACGCTGGTGGAGACTGGGATGCAGATCTATGAACTCCAACTGGAACACTGACGAAAAAGTACCGTCTTACATCCCGGTTGCTAACGATTTTGCAAAAAGGATGGCAAAAAAAGTCAATGGGGATCCCGTGAGTGTTTTACCAGAAGTACTTTTTGATACTTCCTCCACTGCTCACATTTTAGGTGGATGTATCATGGCAGACTCACCAGAAAAAGGAGTTGCTGATTTTACCGGAAAAGTATACGGTTACGAAAACCTCTACGTGGTAGATGGCTCTATTGTCCCTGCTAATTTAGGAGTGAACCCTAGTCTCACCATCACAGCTCTTTCGGAATATATTATGGATAAGTTCCCTGAAAAAAACTAAATATCTCGAAACATTTTGAAAAAAACACATAATCACATTCAGTCTTCTTTGATTCCTCTGAGTTTAAAAATATCACTCGTTTTTTCCTTATCCACCATTTTGATAGCACAAAACAGAGGACAACTTTCCGGTGTGGTAGTGGATGGGAAAACAGGGGAACCATTAGTGGGTGTTAATGTGTTAATCCAGAATACCTTTATCGGCACAGCCACCGATAATCAAGGTCACTTTGAAATTCCAAATCTCAAATCTGGTGACTACAACGTCATTGCGAGTATGATTGGATATCGTAGAGAACTGATCAAAGACATCTCGATAGAACCAGGTACCGACCATTTTCTTGATATCCGGTTGAAACAAGATGTACTGGCTTCTCCTGCTGTGATTGTCACAGCATCCAGACGAGAGCAGGACATTATGGAATCTCCGCTGTCTGTAGCTGTCGTTGGGATTCGCCAGATTGAAGAAAAGGCAGCCATCAGTTTGGTGGACGTTCTTCCCTATGAAGCAGGTGTAAATACAGTGAAGGGGCAATTGAATATCCGAGGAGCCTCAGGATACACAATGGGAGCAGGTGAGCGCTCTCTCCTGCTACTGGATGGTGTACCTCTTCTTGGAAGTGCTGCTGGAAATATTACGTGGTCTGTGATTCCAACTTCGGAAATTGCCCAGGTGGAAATTGTTAAATCCGGGGGGTCTGCCTTGTATGGTTCCAGCGCTCTGGGAGGAGTACTGAACATTATTACCCGCAACGCACCAACAATTCCTGAGACCCGCATCAGAGTTAAAATGGGCGGATACAGTCAACCAAAATACGACCAGTGGCAATGGCGGGACAAACCAGGATTGTTTTATACCACTGAATTGACCCACGCACGCCCCTTCGGTCCACATAGCTTCTGGATTCGAGCTCAAAGGCGCTATTCCGATGGCTATACTCAGCTGACCTGGATGGAACTGAATAACATCACTGGAAAAGCCAAGCTTAACTTTAGTAAGCATTTCAGCAGTTCTATCTATATTAACTATTACACTGATCGCAGCGGTCTGGAATCTCAGTGGAAAAGTCCTGCAGATCCTTTTGAAGCTCCCATTGGTGAGGAAGATAATTATGGCAAGGGAAGTAAACTGCACATCAACGGATTCTTCAATTATATCTCTTCCCCAAATGTGGTTATAAAGATGAAAGGAGCTCTATACGATGTCCACTGGCAGAATTATGGAACCAATCAGGATTTTTCCTATGAAAAAAAATATTTTGGAGAAGTCCAGTTTGCCACAAACTGGTCAAAATCTCTGAACACAACAGCGGGGATTGTTTTGCAGAAAGCAGCCATTAATGCAAGAATTTTCGGTGATCATCACAGTTTTTCTACAGCTGCCTATTTACTGGCTCAACAGCGTGTGTTTCGGGAAATCACGTTATCAGCAGGAGGACGATGGGAATCCTACCAGGTTGATGATAAAACCTTGGATCAGTCACTGGCACCACAGTTAGCACTTAACTGGAAACACAACGATTGGATAGCGGTGCGTGGATCGGTTGGATGGGGTTTTAGAGTACCGACAATTGCGGAATTATTCACAAGATCGAAACTGAACGTATTCACCGTTGAGCCTAACCCAGATCTGGTGGCTGAAACCAGCGTCTCCCTTGAAACCGGGGGTACTCTGATATTGCCGGGTAAGGGGTGGTTACCCAATCTGAAATTGGATGTCAGTCTGTTTCAAAATGAGTTTAAAAACCTGATTGAACCCCGTCCAAAACCCGATGATCCGAAGATTATTCAATTTATAAACATCACAGATGCTCGGATAACCGGAGCTGAAGTTGGGTTGAAATCGGCACTGTTAAAAAATAAGCTGCTTCTTGGAATCGCATATACATGGCTTGATCCTCTTGAAGTAGATTCATCGGGGACAGTAATTGATACCCTTTCCTACCGTTTTCGACACACTCTTGTAACAACCATCACCGGATATTGGTTAGGATTTTCTGTTACCCTTGAGCACCGCTATTCGAGCAGAATGGATAAAGTAGAATTGTTTGATGAAAATCCACTGACGGAACAGGATAAACGAGTTCCTATACGCCTGTGGAATGCAAGTATCAGTTACACTTGGAACAACTGGGAATTTTTACTGAGATGCGAAAATCTCTTTCAGTATTATTACGTTGAACTTGAACGTAATATGGGGGAAGAGCGGAATATTTCTCTCACATGTTCAAAAGTGTTATGAGAAATTATTGGTGAATAGTGAGTTGTTATTTGTGATTGATAATTGTCAGTCATTGAATAAGTAGGGGTGAATTTTTTACTGGATTTCAGGCTTTTCCCCTTTATAATAACTTCAATAAATACACATGGGGTCAAGATTGTGGTGTATGACCTGAGCGGCTAATAAATCCACTTAAAATTGTTGATTAAATTGGTTCTGGATGTTAAATTTAATTAAAATGTATTAAAAAGGGTTGATTTTAGAAACTTTGGAAGCGATCAATTATTAAGTGAATATGTACAACAATCAATCTATTCTTAATACGAGTGGGCAGATATATTGAAAAAAACTTGGGCATTAAAAAACTTGTATATTGAATTATTTAATAGGCTTGTTTTGTACTGATCATTGGGTTTGTTCATACATATTCTCAGACCCATATAAGCGGAATTATTTCAGGCGTTCTTCATCAAGAGGATTCTCCTTTTATTGTGGACTCTACCCTTGAAGTACCTGCGGGGGACAACTTGATTATTAAACCGAGATGGTCGTAACATTGTCCGGGAGCCTAAATATTTCCCAATGTTGAAATGGCTATGATTTGACAATTTAGACTTAACGACTTTAATTTTCTTTCGTAGAAAATGATAAAGCCACGGCTGAAAAATCTATTTCCCATTATCCTTGTTGTGTCATTTCTGTCCGCAGATATTATTCACATTCCTGGAGACTATGGTACTATCCAGGAAGGTGCCGATTCCGCGTCAGCAGGAGATACTTTGTTAATTGATCCCGGTATCTACTACGAGCATATATTGTTCTCCAAGACACTTTCGATATTTGGTAGCGGAGAGGAGGAAACCATTGTCGTGAGTGATACTACAGTTTTTCCAGCAATTATGATTGAAAATACCGACATATTTCATTTGAACAATCTCACAGCAAGCGGTAAGGATACT
>CAZVFT010000039.1:0-22293 GCA_964626495.1 uncultured bacterium | reverse complement strand
TAATATCAAGCCGTTATCTATTGCTTTTATCGTTTTTCAGCAGACCCTAATTATCCAAACCCTTTCAATCCTGTTACTATTATTACCTATGACCTTCCTGAACAAATTCATCTGACGATAAACATTTATGATATTATGGGACGGGAGATAGCAACTTTGGTGAACGGTATGATTCCAGCAGGTATTCATAAGACAGTTTGGTATGCTGATGAAGTATCCAGTGGTATTTATATCGTAAAATTAACCACCTCTAAAGAAGGTATTATAAAGAAGATTTTAACACAAAAAATAAGTGTAATAAAATAACATTTGCCTGTCTTCAGTTTCGTTAACAACCCTGACACCGTTACTCCGCCGGTTTTACAACATAACTAAGATAAATAAATGGCGTATCAATAACTGCTACAAGAATTTTTAATATATAAGTGGAAAGAATAATCTCGATGATTACCGGCAGTTCTTTCACAAATTCCGATCCTAACATTATTTTAGGAAAAACCAAGAAAGCCAGCAAACAAAAGATAACAGAATCAATCATCTGACTCACCCATGTACTACAGTTGTTTCTCAGCCATAACAGTTTCCCTTTTGTCTTCGTTTTGATAAAGTGAAATGCCCAAATATCATGTAATTGGGAAACCAGATATGCCGTCATACTTGCCAGAATAATGCTTGGAGCAAATGAAAATATGGCTCCCATTCCTTCAGATATTGTCTTAGCCATTTCAGGATTATCACTATTCGGATTTATCGGAAATGCAGCCATAAACTGAGACATCACCACATAAAAGATGGAAACGAAGAACCCAATAAAAACTGCTCGCCTTGCAGCCCTTTTTCCATAATGTTCCGCAAGAATATCTGTCGTTAGAAAAATAGCTCCATAAACCACATTCCCGCCAGTTGCTGTTAAACCAAAAAGAGTAATCTCTTTTGTTACAAAGATATTAGCCAAAATTATACAAACAGCAATATAACCATAGAGCCAATGTTTACCAAGCCGGAAGGCAATAAGTGTAAACGCAAGCCCTACTACTGTCTGTAGAAGATAGAGTATCTCGTTACTCAACTAGGAATTCCTATGGCCATTTATCATTATTGATTATCCCAGATACCAATAGCTTCATATTTCGCAATTCGTTTTTCAATCAATTTATCAGGAGTCATTTTCAACAACACATTCAACTCTTTAAGTATAACATTTTTTACTTCTTCGGCTATTTTATCATAATCACGGTGAGCACCACCAAGAGGTTCCTTGATAATGTAATCACAGATTCCCATATCATCCAGATCTTGAGGTGTTACTTTCAAAGCATCTGCTGCTATTTCTGCTTTCCCAGCATCCCGCCAGAGGATGGAGGCACATCCCTCAGGACTGATGACTGAAAACCAGGTATTCTCCAGCATAATCAGACGATCACCCACACCAATTCCGAGTGCCCCTCCACTGGCGCCTTCTCCAATGACAATGATTAGAATGGGCACCTTGAGAACAGCCATCTCCATCAAATTCCTTGCAATTGCTTCCGCCTGTCCCCTTTCCTCAGCACCAATCCCAGGATAAGCTCCCGGAGTGTCTACCAAACATACAATAGGTCGAAAATATTTCTCAGCCAGCTTCATTACCCGTATAGCTTTCCGGTATCCTTCAGGTTTTGGCATACCAAAATTGCGATAAATGTTGTCTTTAGTATTTTTCCCCTTCTGCTGTCCTACAAACATCACTTTTTGTCCATCAATTGTTCCCATTCCAGTTACAATTGATTTATCATCTCCATACCTGCGATCACCGTGAAGATCAAAAAAGTCAGGGGCAATACGCGAAATATAATCGAGAGAATAGGGACGATTAGGATGACGAGCTAATTGAACTCTCTGCCAGCGGGATAGATTCAGATATATTTTCGAAGTTAATCTCGCGTGCTTTTTCTCAAGATTTTCAATTTCACTGCTCAGATCGGTCTGTCCTGTTTTATTTAACTCCTTCAGATCCTGAATCTTTCTTTCCAGTTCTACAATCGGTTTTTCAAAATCTAATACAATTGGCGACATAATATTTTTAAAGCTTTAGTATAGTTCGTATTAATATTTCAAGATCAAAAATAAATGATTGATTCCGTACGTAATAATGGTCATAAACAAGTTTTGAATCAAAATTCTGATTTTTCTTTTTAGTTCTGTCCAGACCTGTTAATCCCGGTTTGCATAACAGATTGACAGTTCTTTCTTCCAATGGAATCAATGAACTGCCAACGAAACTCAATTTCCCCCGAAATATGTTAAATAATAGTGGAATTTTTCGAATAAATCGATTTTTCGACGAAATAACCCATCCCGAAATTACCTCCTTGTCGATTCCCCAGAACTGAACTTTCTTCCATCGGGGAAACCGAAGGATTAATATCAATATTAATGGACTTAGTCCCACAATCAACAGGATTGACATAACGATATCAAACAACCGTTTTGAAACCAAATTAAATCGACGATAAAGTGTGTATTCAATATTTACAAATGGTATATCACTAACGTCCTCAACTATGGCTTTCCCAAGTAAAAGATCCTTTTCTTTAGGTACAATTCTATAGGTTAGATGCAGATCTTTAGAGTGATCCATAATAGAGACGATTTCTTCATTCGTCAGACGGTCGGAAGTAAAAATCAATTCCTTAATTGAATGATTCCTAACAATAGTTCGAATATCATCAACCATTCCTAACAAAGGAGGAATGTTGGTATGTTTTTCTGGTTCGCGATAAAGTTCTTGGGGATTAAAAGTTTTGTCACAGAACCCAACAACCTCAATACCCACATCCAGCCTTCGTGAAATACTTCTGGCAATTCGTAATCCTTCATCCCCCGCCCCGATGATTAAAGCTCTCCGATTGAATAAGGAAAATTGACCCAAGTGAATTTTTTTGAGGTATCCTCTGGATATCAAAATATGAGCAAGTAATCTCCAGCCTGGAATAGTCACACCTATGATAACCGTTGCAATCAAAATCACTGCACGAGAAAATGCAAATTGTTTGAAAAAATACGTAAACGTAACAATACCAAAGAATGTAAAAAACCATGAAAAAATAGCTCGATGATACGAAAGAATATATCGCGTATATAGTTGAAAAACGGAAGCGATAAAAAGCCATAAAAACACATAGATAACGAGAACTGGTAAATAGGAATGAATCAAAGGATCAAAATTCCCAAAACGCAGTGGAATTGCGATAATAAAAACACCTAAAACTATCACAGTATCTAACAACGCTGGAATGATCTGATAAAAAATAGAGGAAAAGAATGCTAATAATCTCTTTAACCAGATTCCTAATTTTAAACCAAATCTGGTTAACATTGATGTAGTCTTGGAAAAATGTTTTTCCACAAAAAGGTTCATAGCATCATAAAAAGACCTGATACTGTCAAATTGTGCCACTTTCACACTTTCACCTTTGTAATGAACGATTTGTGTAGTGGGGAGATAATAAATTTTATACCCGTTCTCAATAGTTCTAAAACAAAAATCCAGATCCTCGCCAAACATAAAAAAATCTTCATCAAAATAACCCACTTTGTCAAAAACATCTTTTCGAATAAACATACAAGATCCACTGATGGCTCCTACTCGATGAATTTCATCCTCATTCAAATAAGTTAAATTGTATTTCCCAGCCCATTGACTTTTAGGAAATAATTTATTCAATCCCAGAATTTTGGGAAGTGCAACTCCAGGTGTTGGAAAACTCCGTTTACATGATATCTGAAGTGTTCCGTCGGCATTTAAAATCTTTGGACCACATATTCCTACTTCTGGATGCGTTTCCATGTAATCGGAAAACACCTGTAATGTGTTTTCCTGTAAAATTGTATCCGGATTAAGGATAAGGAGATATTCACCTCTGGCATTCTGTACACCTTTGTTAATTCCCTTTGCAAATCCCTCATTTTTCTCATTAGCAATTACAATGACATCAGGAAATTGGTTTTGAATGAGGGGAATTGAGCCATCATACGAAGCATTGTCCACAACAATAATCTCCATATCCTGGTTTAGTACAGAATTTTGAATAGATGATATACAACTTGTAAGGTAATCTTTTACGTTATAGTTCACTATAATAACAGAAATCATCGTTTGCCTTTATTTATGCCATCCAAATATTTTCCATAATCTCAAACGCCATACCATTAAAATAGCCTCATAAATAATACGCTTACTCATTTTCGATTGGCCAGAAGATCGTTCGATGAAGATAATAGGAACTTCCGTGACTTTAAATCCTTTCAACCACGCTCGAAAAGTCATCTCAATCTGGAAGGAGTAGCCTTCGGAATGAACCTCTTCCAAACTGATGTTTTCCAGCACTTCTTTTCGCCAGCATTTAAACCCGCCTGTCGCATCCCGAACAGGAAGACCCGTTACTATCCTTGTGTATAAATTTGCTCCATAACTCAAGATCAAACGCCGTATTGGCCAACGAACAACACTCACTCCATCAAAATAACGACTACCAATTACCAGATCATATTTATCCAATTTATCAATAAGTCGTGGGATATCTTTGGGGTTATGAGATAAATCTGCATCGATCTGAATGATCGTGTCAAATCCCTTTTCAAGAGCTAATTTAAATCCTGCACAATAAGCGGTTCCTAATCCTAACTTCCCCTGTCGTTTTTTTAAATGCAAATTAGGATATGTAATAGACATCTCTTCAACTATATCTGCTGTACCATCAGGAGAATTGTCATCTACAATTAGAAGGTGGTAATTTGGATCAATCGAAAAGACGATCTGAATTAAATCTTTGATATTACTCCGTTCATTGTATGTTGGTGTCACAATAATTGTTTTCATTCCATCTAATCCTCTTTTATCTTCCGCAAACAGTACTCAACCTCGTATGTACGTAGTCCCAGTATATCTTCAATTTTATTTGTTATCAGACCACTTTTCAAAGGTCTTTGAGCAATTTGGTTTAAATCTTCAGTAGAAACAGGAACAATACTTGATTTATCACATTCGAAAACAGTTGCTATTTTTTGAGCAAATTGAAATCTAGATAAAAACTCTGCTCCTCCGTAATTAAATATTCCCTGAACATTCAATAGAATAGTCATTTTGATGGCTTCAGCCAGACCACCTGTCCAGGTTGGATTTCCAATTTGATCATCTACAACTGTGATTTCTTTTCCCTCCATCAGGGAGGTGACCACCCAGTTCACAAAACTTGCTCTGGAACGGGTAGAAGAACCATAAAGAACATTGGTTCTCAGAATAACCCAGGGATTTACACCTCCACGGATAGCATTTTCTGAAGCCAGTTTTGTCTTACCATAATAATTGATGGGATTGGGAATATCCTTCTCATCATAGGGTCCATTTTCGCCATCGAAAATGTAGTCTGAGGAAATATGGATAATCCTGGTCTTCTTTCTCCGGATAGCTTCAAGAAGATATTCAACTCCCCGTACATTCACATTCCAAGCTATCTCCCGATTGGTTTCACACCCATCCACATCGGTATAGGAAGCCAAGCTTATAATTATTTCGGGATTAAATTCTTTCACAATTTCTATCACACTCGGTTTTGACGTAATATCAAGATGCTTAATCTGATAGAGAACAGATTTAGTTTCTAATATTTGGATATCTGTTGATAACAGATCAAAGTGGGGCTGCAATTCCTGAATGACCGCCTCACCAAGCTGTCCAAATGCTCCTGTGATTAAAATCCTCTTTGACATTGTATTAACCTGATTAATTCACCTGCTAGCCCCGCACGGCGTGGGGTAGGTTAGTCAGCTTTATGGTTATTAATAAAACATTAGTGGAACTTGAGTAGGATATCGTTGATAAAACGTAAATATGTAAAATGTAAAAACTATCCATTAAATAATTATCCCGATAAAAACTCGGGATTGGCTGTTTTACATAATTATATAGCATCATGATATCTCTATCCTCGCTTATATTCTCATTTAAGGCTGTTAGTAGTTCTCAATATAAATTTCCCAAGTGAAAATATAACATTGATTATGAAAATCATGGATAAATTAATTTTCACAGATTGTAAAAGTTTGAGCAATGATATCCATTTGTCTCAGGAGAATTACTTTAGGATTACCAGGATTATAAATAAGAAGGTTGATGTGATAAATTCTGTCTGTAACTCCATCGTAAAATATGTAGGAAATAAATGGTCCTCCCATCGTTTTCTTCTTGTGTTCCCACAATCCCTGAATCCGCCAGGCTGACCAGTGATTGAAAAATGTTTCCTCAATCGTTAAAAAATGGTCAGTAAATGAAATCGCCCCATAAAATTGTTGTGGATATTCCTTATTTAACTTTAGTGCTAGATCTCTATTTAAAAATAGATTTGATGTTTGCTCAATCCAGTGAACAGAAATCCATCGATACGGAAATGCCCTTCCAATCCAGAGAAAGTTATTCAGACTATCTTCGCGAATGATGATATAATCGTGCTGAATTCGCATTCTCCAGCCGTTTTTCTCTCCAAGTTCTTCGCTTAATTTCTTTTGCTCCATTCTCTGAAAAATGTGCTTATTTTCCCGTTCAAGAAATGCCTGATCGAAATGATCATATATCACATCTTTTTTCTGTATCGCTGATGTTTCCAGCTCCTCCCGACTGATTCCTGCAAAAATTGCAAATATCTGTCCACGGGAATACAGATTCATTTTTGTGAAAATTTGATTTTCACCTTTTGTCACCATTTCAAACTGGGATGCCGGAAGTAGATCTTGAATCAGCTTATCACCAGTATTATCTCTTATCTCTAAAATAGCTGCCACAATGATGTTATAATTGCTTTTTCGATCTTGAAATTCCTCAGGCGATAGGTATCGGATTTCAAAAACAGATTCAGGTTGTGGGGTATAACAGATTCTGTTAAAGACTGAGTCCAAAATCGGAATAATACCTTCTTTATCCTCATCAGAAACAAATACCAATATTTCGTTTTGAACCCCTTTTGCTCTTGGCTTATACCCAAAACAGGATAGTAAGAAAAAAAATGTTACAATCAGTAAGATATAAAATAAAATGTTGAAAATTTTACTCATTTTCAATCCACTACCTTGAAATTTGCCTGTCCTAGTTTAAGATTGACATCTTTCACAATAATTTCTATCTCGTCCCCCAGTTGATATTTGAATTTGTAACGTTTTCCGATCAGTGAATAATCCGATTCATCATAAACATAATAATCATCAATCAGCCATTCGATATGGATGAATCCCTCAACCAATGAATCTTTGAGTTCTATAAACATACCATTTTTGATGATCCCCGAAATTAATCCCTTAAATTTTTCGCCAATATGTTGAGAAAGCCAGCGAATTTGTTTCAACTTTATATAATCCCGTTCTGCTTCCATTGCCTGTACTTCCGCATTTGTTGATTGAGATGCTACTTTCGATAAGTAAGATATTGTCACTCCCTCATCTCTGTCTGCTTTATCTATAATGTACTGTTTCAATAATCTGTGTACAACCAGATCGGGATATCGTCGTATAGGTGATGTAAAATGCGTGTAACATGGAAATGCCAGACCGTAGTGTCCCCGATTTTCTGAACTGTATATGGCTTTTGTCATTGTACGAAGAGCAAGAGTTTCGATAAGATTTTTATACGGTGATTCCTCTACACTCGATAAAATCTTTCTGAACTCTCCAGGGTGTAATTCCCTATTTTCTATTTGATAGAAGTGAAAGCGACGTAACACACTTAGAAACTTTTCCACATCACTTTTCGGCGGTTTGTCATGAATTCGATAGATGAAGGGTAATTTACCATCTCGAACAGTTGGAACTTTCTCTGCAACCACTCGATTTGCCAACAGCATGCATTCCTCAACGATTCGATGACTGTCTAATCGTTCACTGGGAATGATTTCGTGGGGGATACCGCTTCCTCTAAATTTGAAGATGGGTTCGGGAATATCAAAATCGATGCTTCCCAACTTCTGGCGTTGTTGTAACAGTGAATAGGCAATTGACTGTAACTTTTTCAACATATCAGAATATTCGGATTCATGTTCTCCATCAAGTATGGATTGCACCTGCCGATAGGCAAATCGATGATGGATACGCACCACTGAAAGGTGAAAGGCTTCATCAATCACTTTAAATTTTTTATTCAATGTTAGCAATACAGAGACTGCCAATCGATTTTCATTATACTTCAGAGAACACAAGTCAGCCGAAAGAAGTTCAGGAAGCATATGAACAGTTCCTTCTCCAAAATAAACTGAAGTACCTCTGTTTCTCGCTTCCCGATCCAGTTCAGATCCCCTACGAACAAAGTGGCTGACATCAGCTATGTGAATTCCCAGCACGTAATTTCCTTTAGAGTCCAGATCCAGGGAAATGGCATCATCAAAATCTCTGGCATCTTCAGGATCAATGGTAATACACTTTAAACTACTCAAATCTAATCTTTTTGGAATTTCATCATCTATAGCTTTAGTATTGAAGTGACGAACCTCATTCAGAACATTATCTGGAAATCTGGGCTGGAGATCATATTTGTGGCAGATATAGGTCATATCGTCTGCAGGATTATCAATAACGCCGATAAATTTTATAACTGCTACCCGAATAGATTCCCAGGAACGTCCCCAATCGGTTACTTTTACTGATACTATATCTTTCGCTTTTAATTTCAACCCATTAGAATCGACAATCCGGATCCCCCGTCTTGGAGTGACAGGTTCAATTTCGAGATAAGGGGTTTTTTTATAAAAATAGACAGTTCCGACAAATTGATCTTTTTTCCGTTCAATAATCTTTGAAATTTTCCCTTCAGGCTTCTGAGGGTCAGATGGCAAACACAAGACCTCCACCACATCTCCATTAATAGCTCCCATAAGATTTTTTGAAGCAATAAAAATATCCTTCTCATCTCCAGTCATTACAAAGCCAAAACCTCTCCGATTGTATGCAAGTTCCCCCACTTTTTTATTCTGGATAGTCGCAAGAACATATTTGTTGCCGTGCACGCGAGCAACCTTTCCCTCATCCATTAGTAATTTCAACGTCTGTCGGAACTGACGGTATGCAGACTTTTTCACCCCAAGAATGCCAGCTAATTGCCGGATTCTAAAAGATTGATTCGGGTTTTGTTTAAAAAAGTTGATGATTTTATTACGCATCAAAATTCCCCGATGAGTCTCATATGAACTTTTCCATTTGACATTTTGTCATCCCGACCAAGGGCATAATCCAGTTGAAGAATTCCTAAAGGTGTTTTCTGTAACAACCCAATACCGTACCCTAAAGGTAGTGGAGTAATAATTTCCTGAAATGCCAGGTCAATAAAAGTATAAAATCGGTTCACCTGCCCCAGCTTATAGCGAACCTCTAAACTACTTAAAATCACCCAATCAGACAAAAATTGTTCTTCAAAATAGCCTCGAAGAGTCCTGGCACCTCCATACCTGATCTTCTCACTTTCCGGCAGGTTCTGATCATTATAAATATATGCCATACATCCGTATCCTGATAATGAAAAAATCCACCGTTTTTTCAATCTTCCCAACCATTCCCATTGGGATTCAAACCGTGATAGAATGGATTTTTTACCACCTGCAGTATTGAAATCTCCAAGGTTTACCATCCACCTGAGATAAAATCCTCTTGAAGCATTCCAAAGTGCATTCCGACTGTCCCACTCATTTTCAATCGAGAAAGTTCGAACCGTGTGATCTGCAATTCCCAAACTATCTCCTGTGGGAGTAGCAGTAACTTCTTGCTTTTCCCCACCAATATACCATTTACCCAGCTTTTGAGAATTCTTGATAACCGATATCCCAAACTTCCTCTGTACGTACAACCCATCCTGGAGATTCTGATAGAAATGAAATCTCCCGCCAAAATTAAGTTTCCAAATAAACGGTTCTTCATAAGAGACAGACAAAACCTGCGATTGTTCATCCTTCCTGTACCACCAGAAATTGGCTTTCGATGCGGTACCGAAGGTATTTTCAAGATGAACCTGGATATCGCCTATCAGTCTATCCTTTTTGTTTCTCTCAGGTTGATATCCTATTGTTCCAATAAACCTGCTGTTAAAACTCTCCTGAACAGAAACAACTAAGGCAATATCTAATTTATCAGTCTTTGCATATTGCGGTTCTGATGTGAAATTAAAAAAACTGTACATCCTTGGAATGTTTTTTACACGTTTTAATGTGGTAATATCTGCTGGCATTGATGATATAGGTGCAAAGATATTTTTCCAGATGGATGGACGAATGAATGTTTGTCCCATTACTGCAACTGTATCAATAGTGATTTGCTCAAAATTGTCTACACACCAGAGGGAAAGAATCGTACCTTTACTTTCCATTTTTCTCTCGAGACCACAACAGGTAATTTGAACCTGCCAGTATCCTTCATCAGCATATTGCCGAAGAAGCGAATTGAGGTGTTCATCTACCTCCTCTATTGTTGTTGCTGTTATTTCTTCTTCCCGATCTCCCTGGAATTTCAGATAAATCTCATTATCCTGAGAAATGCCAGTCGAAATAGAAAAGATTATGAATATAATGATATTAAAAATTCGCACGGATTTCTCCATTCAGCCTTATAATTGGGTTAAGATGAAGAGGGTTTTTAGTGTAACTTATGTTGATATTTGCTGACAGATTCTTCCCAAAGGATAACAACCCCATAACAGATCCTCTGACGGTATTTCCAATCTGCATTCCTCGGGCAGCTTCCAGAGGAAGAGTAGTCTCCAGATCACCTGATCTGCTAACTTTAAATATATCCAGAGACCCGTGAATCCGACCCTTCCTCTGGATGAAAATCACTGACTGAATGCCCACACCAAGTAAGTCAGCTGCAAAGTGACTATTTAAATGAGTACCAGAATCCATCCCTGAATAAAGATCACCACCAATCTCAATTTCCATATTTGGTTTCCATCGTACCCCTGTGGATAGTTGCCACCCTTCGACATTCCTCTCACGAAATAGGCTTGTGGATTGGATTTCATCTTTTTTTACCATCCCCTCACCTTTAAAAATTACTTCTTTAGTTAATGGCTCTTCCACATTCAATACTACTGAAGCATTCTTTCCCAGATCAGTTTCCGATGAATTAGGGGAATATAAGTTTTGATGAAAAAGTGTTGTAACCCTCCATTTCCGTAAACTTCTTCTCGGCAAATAATTTATTTCCTGTTGAAAATGAACTCGAGATCGCTGAACATCATCCATAGTCAATGTTGGCTGAATTATATACCGGTAACCAACTTCAGATCCATTGAAATCTGTATTGACATTTACTTTCCAGAGAATATTTTTTAGAAGGGAGTAATTTTTTCTCCTAAAATCAATGGAGAATCTGAGTCCTGTCATTACATGAGAAGCGGGTACTCTATCGCCAGAGGGAATGAAGTAGCGTACGAAATTGCCACCAGGGTCAGAAACAAACATTTGATAGTCAGGGTCATATCGATAATTTCCAAGTCCATCAGTCACAGAATCATAAACGGCAATTTTTTGCTCAAAAAGAGATTGCTCTACCTTAAAATCAAAAGTCGTATTGAAAAAGCTATTTCTAGGGGAATACCCAAAGGTTCCACGCGCCAAAGTAAAATTTATATTATCTTTATTATCTGAGTACGATTTAAACCGTTGCTTGAATAACAAACTGATTCGATATCCCGATGTCCACCTGCCTTTAATATTCATCTCTCCTACCACACCTTCTGAAAATTCTTTCCAATCGTCTTTATCCAATGAATAATCGTAATCGGATCGATGTGTTAGTCCAAATGTTGATTGGGTATTCCTCCCTTTTATATTCACACCACCAGATGTTTCACGGAATGTGTAATCTTTACTCCTTTGCTCATAATCATATTTGAAATATGGTTGAATTTTCCCCGGTAACAGAAGTGTGTGAACCCGGTGACGAATCCAATTTTTCTCCTCAGAATGCCCACCCAGGTTGCTTGTCGTAGATACATCGGTGATATTTATCTCAAGACTGGGGATCCATTTCAATGACCATTTTGCTATCCCCTCCCATCGTGCTGATGAATTAATCTTATCCCTGAAACTTCCATAGGAAATTGAGGAGTTTTGTTTCCCGATAGTATGGACAAGGGTAATTTTTGTTAAATTTTCTTCCCCACTGGTTACGAGACTGTTTTGATTCGTTAAATTCCACTCACGATTAAATTCCACTTTCCGATCACGCTGTAATGGAACAAAACGGTCTTCCTGTCTCCGATTAATCATATTAATATGAAGACCTCCCATACGATCAGAGATTTTCTGATAGTGTTGAAACTGCAGTACAGATCCTGATCCCAAATTATTCTGATCATCTCGAGAAGAAATCGTATTTTGATCAAATTGCGTGCCTGCCAGTTCCAGACTTATCTTGGTTGAATCCCAAAGTAATAACTGACTCGAAATGGTCATAAGATCGTGGGATTGGGGAGCTGTTATATCTTTCCATGGAACATAAAGATCGGCGTGAGAATCTCTGAGTGATTCCGCAACATACTCAAAATAAATCTTCCCATCTGACGATGTTTTCCGCAAATATTCACCTTTACTTCCCACATTATGAAATGTAACGGAATAGTAAACCTCGTTTGAATCCCTTTCTTCTTGCCATACATACACAAAAATTGAATCCCCCGAAATATTAGGATTTGGTTCATAACGATAACAACCAGAGGAATCAAGAGAAACCGTAGATATCCTTGCCTGACTTTCATCATCTCCCGCTCCTTTCAGTATATCACGTTCCTCATCAGACAGTCCAAAACTCGATTCTGACGTCGTATTATCCTTTTCCCGAAGCCACCCCAAAGAAAACGACAATCTACCGTTAAACAGTGATTTATCTGCAAAAACGGTAGCAATTTCACGGGGAAACACCATATCAGAATATTCATATTCGACATAAATCCGGCTGTTTTCATTGATGATTTGGTTCGTTGTAAAAGTAATAACACCACTTGAATAATCAATGATATAGTCGTTATTTTCTCCCCGTTCCATCCTTTCACCATCTATCCAGACCCTCTCAGAACCAGCCAGAACAATAATATTTCTCGAACCATTCTCAGATGTAAGAGTATATGGTCCCTGATTTTGCTCCTCACCAAGAAAGTACATTCGATGATATTTACCATCTGATCCCGCCAGATAACCCCCAGCTCGTGAACCTGTTGTATGAATATCAACTGCAATTCCTTCCAGACGTCGATTTACCCTTATATATTGACCACGATTCAATTTCATATCAATATCACCTGCCACTATATTAGCAGATGGGTGTTTTATCTCAAGATATACTTTATCTATTTCCTCAAGAGTTTGAGTATTTCCTTCCGGTTGTATGGGAGAGTTCTGATCAGAGAGAGTTCCAACAACAGTAAGATCATCCGTTAATTGTCCCTGTAGACTCATTCTCAACCCCCCACTCATGGACATACCTTCAAAAGATGATATTGAAATACCTCGAAATATGGAACCATCGGTCACGAGGGGTAGAGGTTCTTCTACACTCCTTGAAGGTTGTCTTAAAGATTTCCGATCTTGCTGAGGATCACCCATCATTTTCAATTCGGGCAGTAATTCAAATGCGGAACCATAACTAACCTTAAATGGTGATACAATATATTCGTAATCCACGATGAAAAGATGTTTGTTAATGACAGAACCAGTCGGGAGCCTGGCTGAGCTTGTCCGACTCCTGACGGATTCATGTAGTGTGATGATCCCTGCGATTGCGTCAAGTTTGTAGTCATTGATAAGCTTACCTTCCGAAATGATGGACTCAGTGTTCTGAAGAATCAATGAATGTGAAAGGACAAAGATAGAGTCACCTTTCGAAATTAGGATAGAATCCTGACACCAACCTGTTTGGATGGTGGGCATCGGCTGTGAAAACACTATAGAACAAAGAAGCGTTATAAGACAGATTGATTTATTCAATTTGTTTTAGTGTTGATGTATAAATGATTGAATGAATATCGTCAATAATGTAGAGAATATCCTCAGCAACATCAAAATCCAGTACATTTAATGTCATCACATCTGAGGATAATTGAGGTATTTCGACAAATGAATTTTCCTTCTCATTCAGGAGAAAAAGTGTTCCTGCAATATTCATCAGTAACCATCCCAAATCTGACCACTGAACTAGAAACTTTCCGGAATCTGGCAAAGCAATTTGATGTGAAATAAGACCCGATCTGGTCAATTCATTAAACAATCCGCTTCCAATGTCTACAACTCCTACATCATTTCGTGGATTGACTGCTATATCCTCAATCTCGTTAAATCTATTTCTACCATACGAAACATCTCCAAATGGGGTCACAAATTGACCATCAATGGATAATAGACTGATTTCCCACGTCTCAGAACTGACAATTAGTAATTCACCGAGAAAGTTGCTGGCAATTTGGTAAGGATATCGAATAGGAATTGGTGACAGATTACTTACTTCCATTTCAGCAATGAAATTGAGTTTTTTATCAAAACGTAACAGCCTGTGGGTTGTGTTATCACAGAGATAAATGTCCAGACCGGTAGATGTATGCAGATCTGTAGGAAGATCAAACATTTCATTTTCTGTCCCCCACCCCCCTGCTACCCGAATTGTTTGTTTCTCCTTGCTTATCCAGACAAGCCAATAATTTTCATCGTCTAGAAGATAAATATCACCAAATTGATTTACAGTTAATATTTTAGGAATGATTCCTTTTGAACTTAGTTTTTCTGGAAGAGGATATTCCATCCAGGAAGTGTAAAATACCTGTGATAAAACGAATCTAATTCCGAAAAGGAACAGGAAAATAATGTATCTCATTAGCCTCATTAATTCTCCAAAAAAACGGGATTTTAAACATCAGTCCACGAATTACTCAAATAAACACGAATATTATAAAGACATTGTCCTGAGTTTGTCGTAGGGTTGAAGGGTCGAAGAGCCGAGGGGTTACTGAATTTGGTCATAAAATATACTTTTCTTAATTTTAAAACAATAATATTTTGCAACTTCCATAATATCAATACTATGTGTTTCTCTGTGTCCTCTGTGGCGAATAATTCAAGTTAGGAAATTATGAAGATAGTAAATTTACAATATTAGAGAGGGGTTCTGTTCATTCGCACCTTTTCTAAAACGAAGGAGGAAGAATGTTCCAATTCCGATCATCATAAGAGAAAAGGTCTGGGCACCTGTAAGACCGAAAAGGTAAGGTTCATTTGTGCGAATTATTTCAATAAAAAAGCGTTCTGTTCCTGCCAGAATAAGGTAAACAAAAAACAGTACACCATTACGTCTAAACTTTGTCCTCATTTTCCAGAGAAAGGTAAAAATCATAATACCCATAGTAGTTTCATAAAGTTGGGTTGGATGCACTTTCAAAATACCGGACTCAAACCCCGCAAGATTGATCCAGGGAAAAAGAACATGAAAAGATTCGTATGTAGTTGGAGGTATGCCATTGGGAAAGGAGATGCCCCAGGGTAGATGTGTTGGAATGCCATAGTCATCGCCCACCAAAAAACAACCAATTCGACCGATGGCATAGCCGAGGATTAACAAAGGTGCCACAACATCAGCAAACATCAGCCAGGTATATCCCTTTCTCCGAATAAGGAGCGTCACCGCTAACATTCCCCCTATCAGTCCGCCTAAAAATACTAATCCCGCTCCGCTAAAAATCATTCCCAGAGGATCTTCAATAAAATTCTTATAATTTTCTAACATATAATAAATCTTGGATCCCACGATTCCTCCAATAGCCGCCCACATAACAACATCCCCTGCAAAATTCGGATCCAGATTTCGCCGCTTTAGTTCATTCCTTAAAAGAAAATAATCCACAAAGAATGCCACGACCAGCATAAAACCATACGAATAAATTTTAATGGGACCAATTTTTAATAATACAGGAATCATTTCAATTTACCTTTATAATATTTTATCCTTAATTATTCGCCACAAATACTCAAAGACACGAGGAAGTAATGATAATAAAGAAGTTAGAGAATGTGTGGGAATATGAATTTGTTAATAATAATTGTTTCTTCATTATTCCAGTAAATCCTTTACTATTATATCTTTGTGCCTTCCCGCCTGACCATGCCATTCGGGCAGGTGTGACTTCGTGGCTGATAAATTAGCTGGGTTATGTTTTATTCTAATTACGATCGGCGAATTCATAACGGATAAATAATTCAATCAGATTCTTCTATTCTTCCGATTCAGAGAACCGAAACGTCGTAAATCGATAAATCTTTGTATCCCTCAATTTCCAATCGTCTGGGCTTAATCCAGCTTTTTGACAGGTGAATCGAAGAAATGTTATTGTATCCCAGTTTTCCTCCACCGGTACCTGAGGCAACAACACACCTCTATTAAATCCAGATTCGATAATCAATCCGTGTTCACCAATGACAATCTCTGAAATGTCTTTCACCTCATCAAGCGGGGAAAGGACAGATATTTCGATGTGAAGATGATCCACCTCATCAGCGCTTACTGGTTTAAATCTGTGATCCCTGGTAGCAGATGCAACCGCAAGTTCTGCAATATCTTCCTTCAATGTGGATTTACCATCGATATTTCCAATGCACCCTTTTAACTCATTGTTAAGATATAAGGTTACAAAAGCTCCATGGGTTTCATCAAAAATGGGATCATAAAGAACAAATTCCGGGGGATCCGATCCTCTGATAGCGGATTCAATAGCACCTCGAGCAAGTAGCAATAAGTTCTTTTTTCCGGAATTAGAAATCATGATGGGTGCGCCCAGAAAAATCCTATTGAAGCGTATCCGACCACTTGATTTTTATCTCCTGCTGTATCTCCAGAATTCCTGAAATCGAGAATTTTACAGGAAATATCTTCCCGATCTCTTATCGCTGAAACGAGGGCATAAACGGGACCGAATCCACAAGCTTCTACCCTTTTGTCCATATAAGCATCCCACAATTCCTCATAATCATTAGTTTCAAAGTACCCACAAAACCGTGAGTCCATCTCGTTAGCCATTTTGTACGGATAAAAGTGTGAAAGGTCAGAGGATATCACAATCACAGATTCTCGATCAATATATTTGTTCAAAACCCGAGTTCCTTGTTCTATTGTCTCTTGATTTTGAAAACCCATCACAAGAGGAACCACTTCCCAATCAGGTTCCAGGACTGACTGAAGAAAAGGAAGTTGAACTTCCAGTGAATGTTCCTGTCGAAAACCATCTTGAGAAATTGTAACCAATCCTTTATCAATAAGTGATTTTCTGGCATCTTTATCAACGTTTACGACCCCAAGAGGAGTTTTTAATCCTTCACCGGGATAGATGGAAATACCATTAAAACTGTCAAAGTGACTTGGAGCTAAAATAATAACTCGGCGAATTGTCTTCCCCATAAGATGTTTGAATGCATATGCCGCTACGGGTCCCGAGTAGATATATCCGGCATGTGGCACAATAAAACCCAACGGTGCAAACTCCTGATCTATATCAGCCGCCAGGAGGTATGACTGAATGTCCTCACTAAGCGTAGTTGAATGAGCTGGATAAAACATTCCAGCAACTGCAGGTTCACGAATCATAAGCTTTCTCCTCACAGCAAATTATAGGTTTTAATAATAAATTACAAACATCGTTTAAACATTATTTACTGTAACCTGGAATACCACAAGAAAGTCATAAACCATATGACTGTAGGCGGTTATCCCAAATCCCCGAATTACATAAAGTGTCCCGAGCATTACACCTGCTATTGCACGATACAGAAATTTTCCCATATCGAATGCTTCTCCAAAAGTACTATAAAAATGAAATCCGGAAAAAAGGAAAGCAGAAATAATAACACTTATGACTAAACACGAGGATTTTTTCCACTGAAAAATGATTTTTAACAACAGAGACATAAGATTAATTAATACCACCCGAAACAAAAATTCCTCATATAAACCAGCTCCGATTGAGAGAACAATTTGCTGAATGATTTGTTTACCGGTGGGTAACATCAGAGGTATTGGAAAAATGATAAGAATAACATAAAGCAAAAACCCCCATAATGTTCCCTCCATTAACATCCAAAGTAGATAATTGCTCTTAACAGAAGTTTGCTTCAACTGACTTTTTTGCCATAAAAATGCACCGATAAAACCAATAATAAAAGCGATACTCAGAGCGTACATACCCCAGATATCAAACATAGCAATGAATTGACGAATTAGGACATCTGCACCATTGCGAATCTCCATAAATTGTGACCGACTGAGAAAAAGAGTCAACACTTCATAAATGCCAAACAGGGGAAGTGTAAAAACAAAACTATAGAAAGGGGATTTCGTCGCTTGCCAGTAGGATACCTGTTTTTTCATGTGGACTATACTGCTAATAAATACTACTCATTCTTTACTTCTGATCAATTTGAAATAGAGCCAGGAACGCTTCCTGGGGTACTTCCACCCTACCGATTTGTTTCATACGCTTTTTCCCCTTCTTTTGTTTTTCCCGGAGTTTTCGCTTTCGGGTGATGTCGCCACCATATAATTTTGCTGTCACGTTTTTACGGTATGGTTTGATGACCTCACGGGCAATTATTTTTGAGCTTATAGCTGCCTGGATCACCACTTCAAACATCTGCCTTGGGATAACATTTTTCAATCGGTGGCATAAATCCTTTCCGCGATGGTAAGCTTCCTCCCGGTTAGTAATTATTGAAAGCGCGTCCACTGGTTCACCATTGATTAGAATATCCAATTTTTGAAGATTTCCAGCCTGAAAACCAATATGTTCGTAATCAAAGGATGCAAACCCGCGTGATACTGATTTCAGCTTGTCATAGAAATCATAAATAATATCAGCAAGAGGAAGATCATATTCAAGCTGAACACGATCCTGGGAAAAGTAGTGAGTATTCCTGTAAACTCCCCTCTTATTTTGACACAATTTCATCAATGTACCAATGTATTCTGATGGAGTAATAATCTCTGCCCTGATGAAGGGTTCCCTGATCTCAGTGACCTCAACTAAAGGTGGCAGTTTTGAGGGATTATCAATTTGCAAAATATTACCATTTTTCTTCATAACTTCGTAGCGGACATTTGGAATTGTAGTAATCAATTCCAGATCGAATTCTCTCTCCAATCTTTCCTGAACAATCTCCATATGGAGCAGTCCTAAAAAACCACCACGGAACCCAAATCCAAGAGCTGCAGAGGATTCAGGTTCATACATCAGAGAGGCATCATTAAGTCTCAACTTTTCCAGAGATGTTCGCAGATGTTCATAATCATCGCTGTTGACTGGAAACAAACCGGAAAAAATCATAGGTTTAATTTCCTTGTAGCCAGGAAGGGGTTTTTCCGCTCGATGTTCTTTAGTCGTGATTGTATCTCCAACTTTTAATTCATTCAATTCTTTCACATTTGCCACAATATATCCAACATCACCGGCTTCCAATTCCTCAGTCGGAACTCGTACCATTTGAAAATGTCCTACCTCGGTTATTTCGTACATCCGACCGGTAGAAATAAATTGTGCAGTCATGTTAGGTTTAAATACTCCATCAAAAACTCGTATATACGGTAATGCTCCGCGGTATGGATCAAAACTAGAATCAAAAATGAGAGCTCGGGAAGGTTTTTCCCGGTTGGCTGGAGGAGGTGGGATTGTATTTATAATCGCCTGTAAAAGAGATTCTGCTCCCTCTCCCGTCTTAGCACTGACTGATAAAATCTCGTCTTTTTGACAACCAATCAGATCCATCAACTGATTGCTGACTGCATCAATGCGAGCTATGGAAAGGTCAATCTTATTCAATACAGGAAGGATGGTCAGATTATTTTCCTGAGCAAGATAGGCGTGACTTACTGTTTGCGCTTCGACACCCTGGGCTGCATCCACGAGAAGAATAGCTCCTTCACAAGCTGCCAGAGATCGGGAAACCTCATACGAAAAATCAACATGTCCCGGTGTATCAATGAGATTGAGTATGTAAATATTTCCGTCAGAATGTTGATATTTCATCTGGATGGGATGGCTCTTGATGGTGATACCTCTCTCACGCTCCAGCTCCATATCATCCAGAACCTGAGCTTTCATATCTCGATCAGAGATTGTATGGGTAATTTCCAGGAAGCGATCTGCCAGTGTTGACTTTCCATGGTCAATGTGAGCAATGATGCAGAAATTTCGAATAAACTGTGTTTTCACGGCGGTGAATTTAGCCGAATCCATAACGGAAAACAATGATTGGAAAACTTTAGCAAAGTTCCCCCGTTTTTTCCCGTAAAAAGTAGTCCGACACTTGGATATTCCCGTATCTTCATTAATATCGAATGTTATAAGATTCTAAAGGTCATTTTCGGGGGGAGTCCTGTTGGAAAACTTTAAAATTGCATACCCTTGTCACCTGATTCCCTGATCCCCTAATTCTCCTATTCTCTTCACCCTTATACCATATACCCCTATACCCTATACCCCTTTTCCCAAATTTCCTGTTTGCCTGTTACTTATCTTTCTTGTAAACTTCTCACCAATTAATTTCAAGAGAGTATCAGATATGTTAAGATTAAAAGCAGGACTGATTGCCTTCGGAATCATCCTTTTAATTCTCATCATTTGGGGGATAGCTCCTTTTGAAGCAGTATGGTCATTTCCAGGAAATTTTGATTTTATTAAAAATTTACCCAGTTCGGATCTGCCAATAGGCGCCATCCCGCTTATGATAATTGCACTTGTGGGCACTGGCGTTTTTGCCAGCATAAAATTGGGTTTTCCACAGATTCGACACTTCTGGCACGGAGTCAAGGTGACTATGGGTATCTATGACAATCCCGAGGATGAAGGTGATTTAAACCACTTCCGTGCTCTTACCACAGCACTCTCCGCTACTGTTGGAATAGGGAATATCGCAGGTGTTGCAACAGCTCTTTATTATGGTGGACCGGGAGCACTTTTCTGGATGTGGGTTACTGCTTTCTTTGGCACTACTCTGAAATATGCAGAGTGTTCCCTTTCATTGAAATATCGGGAAATCAGAGCGGATGGACACACCGCCGGTGGACCGATGTACACCATTGAACACGGTCTTGGGATAAAATGGCGCTGGCTAGCGGTAGCTTTCGCAGCTTTCACTATCATCTGTTCCTTCGCTACGGGGAATGCTGTTCAATCCTTTACCGTCTCCGACCAGATTTACTCGGAAGTTACTCAAATTGTGGGTCCTGAACACTTTCTCACAATAAAACACGCTCTTTCAAGTAACTTCTCCCTCTCTCTTCAACAGGTAATCAACGGACTGATCATGGCAGGAATTGTGGCGCTTGTTATTATTGGCGGTATTCGCCGAATCGGACATGTAACCGGTGTCCTGGCTCCTGTAATGGCGACTATTTACGTAACCGCTGCCACTGCAATTATTTTTTCACGGATTGATGTCCTTGGCGAAAGTTTTTCTATGATCTTCCGATGGGCTTTTAATCCACCTGCAGAAATTGCCGGTGTCGCCGGGGGATCCTTTCTGGTGTTTATGAATACTCTCCTCTGGGGAATCAAACGAGGGCTTTATTCCAATGAAGCAGGCCAGGGAAGCGCTGCCATTGCTCATTCCACAGCGAAAACAAAATATGCCATTCGTGAGGGATCTGTCGCTATGCTTGGACCTTTTATTGATACCATTTTGATTTGCACCCTTACAGGACTTGCTATCATCACCACAGGCGCCTGGAAATATACTGGATTCTATGTAACCCGAATTGACCCAAACTTTACTACGAATTTGCTCAATGGCAGTCTTCTCACTTCGCTTGCCTTCAAAGAGGGACTCAGCTGGATGTTTGGATATGGTGATAAAATTGTAACTCTTTCTGTTCTGCTCTTTGCCGTCTCTACTGCAATCAGCTGGTCATTTTATGGTGATCGTGCCTCTGAGTATCTGTTTGGACACAAAGCTATCCTTCCTTACCGGTGGATTTTCGTATTTTTCATTTTTATGGGTGCTATTATACCACTTGAAGCAGCATGGGCTTTTGGTGATGCTGCTCTCGGATTTATGACATTCCCTAACCTCATATCGCTTATTCTTCTCTCTACTGCCCTCAGAAAGATGACAAAAAAATATTTTTCAGAGAAACATCTCACCTACAAGGAACAGGTAGAACAACACTAACCTTGAATGTTAATTCCGACTATTTCCACAAAAATGAACAGGAAAAACCTTAATTCAGATGGTTCTTCACAATATACCGTACCTGAATGAT
>CAZVFT010000038.1:0-22665 GCA_964626495.1 uncultured bacterium | reverse complement strand
TTTGTGTATATCCCTGATCCCCTGTTTTATAGTCCCACTAAGATCATCACACAAATACCCATGTTTTCACTATGACGGCTTATTTGAATACAAAATGTCGCTAAAGGGACAAGCTGATTTTCGGAGATCATCTTTCTGAGAAGCCGTTTAAGAAAAGGGTGCTGATTAATAAAATTCGAGCTCTTGTTGTTAACTCGAGCGGATGATAATCGGTCAAAAAGATGGTTAGATTACCATAGTGTCTAGTAAAAGTAGAACGAGAATAAAAACAGAAAGGGGATCTTCAATGAAAATAAGAACGATGCTAATCAGACAATCTTTAATTGTTGCGCTTATGTCCTTAACATTCATAGCGATGTTTTCAAGTTGTGGATTGTTAAAGTATAAGTGGGACGTAAAAGTTCAGAACATGACAATTAATCCTGCTACATTTGTCTGGGGTGGTACTTCTTACACTATAGAGTCTCTGCAAATAAAGACAATAAGCGATGTTAAAGAAGGTACATATAGTTGGGAAGCCGAATGGACAACTGGAGAAGGAATAGGCTATTCTCAAGAGGGGGAGGCCACGGTAGAAGGAGATGATTTATCCATTAAGATCTATGATACTGGCGTAACAACTGGCTAGTTTAAGGGATGATCTAGACATTACAGAAATACCTGTAGAAACAATATTACAGCCTATCTGAATATAGAATTGGTTCGGAGAGCTAAGCAACTTTTTGGGGGGCGTCTTTTTTAGAAGCCGTTTTAAAAGAGGGCGCTGATTGGGAAATTGAGGGTGTTGGTTGAAAATGAAGGCATAACCCATAAAGGAAATAATTTGATAGTTGAATTACCCTAAAGAGATTGCTCAATCAACCTGTAAAATAGGAGAGTAAACAAATAAAAAGAAAAGGAGTCAAAAATGAGAACACGAATTATAACTGCAATTACATTAGTTTGGACATCGGTACTACTATTAACCAGTTGTTCAGCACCAGTAACCTTTGTTGAAGTCCAGTCCTTTGAAGCAATGAGTAATCGAATATCTGTTGAAAAAGCATTCAATGCTCTTACAATGATACTTGTTGACAGAGGATATGATATTAAGGTGTCCAACAAGGATGCTGGGATAATCACTACTGAATATAAAAAGTTTGCTGCAATAGGTGGATCTCCCCCTTTCGATATGTTGCTTCAAATCAAGGTCACGATCCGTGAACGTCCAACTGGGGAAATAAGTGTGAAAATGACTCCCATAGTCAAGGAACAAAACAGACTAAATATAGCAGCATACACAGAACACGAGCTTAGCTACTATTCAGGAAAACCGGAAAATATCAGACTTATCAAAAGTATGAAAGAAGGTGGTTGGCGAGTGAAAGCTCAGACTATGTTTATGAATGTTGTAACTGATGTTGGTGAAACACTTGGCATTTCCATTGACGATATGCAGCAGAACATAACAGAAACTCCAAAGAACGCAATTACAGTGAATTAAATTGTTACACGTAATATTAACCTAACCCGATTCCACCTTCAATAAGTTTTTAATTCCCCTATCGCATCTTCGACATCATGAAGAATTTCTCGCCTTTTCACAGTTTCCATCATGTTGTTGTGATCAGGATAAAGGGGGCGATCTTCATCCAAATGTTGCACTACTTTTCTAACAGCACTATGAGCGGCCTGCGACCCCTTCCCCGGCTTGAAATCTCTAAAATCCAATGCCTGTGCTGCAGCGATGAACTCAATCCCTAAAATTCCATAAGCATTGTCAATAATCTGCCTTGTCTTCAGTGCTGAATTCATTCCCATGCTTACGAAATCCTCCTGATCAGCGGCGGCGGGAATGGACTGAATTGATGCCGGCATTGAGAGAATTCTCTGCTCTACAATCATCATATCAGCTGTATATTGACTGAGCATATGCCCTGAAAACATTCCAGCTCCCTTTGTCAGAAAAGCGGGAAGTCCAACACTTAACGCTGGATTTAACAAGCGGTTTAACCGTCGTTCTGATAAAACGCTCACCATAGTAATGGCTGCACCAAGCATGTCTAATGGCACACAAACGGGAGATCCCTGAAAATTGGCGCCGGTCAGCACGACGCCATCATCCGGCAGAAAGATGGGATTATCACCTACACCATTAAGTTCAATCTCAAGCTGACTTCTTGTCCAACGAAGTTGATCCCGTGTTGCGCCAATTACCTGAGGAGTAGATCGCATACTGTAAGCATCTTGTACTTTCACCTTTAGTCCGGTTACCAGGTCTGAACCTGTGATAACTTTCATTAAATTTTTCGATGAAGTTACCGCTCCCTGAAAACCTCTCAACTCGTGCAATCGGCTGTTATACGGTTTCAGGTTTGCAATTAGCGCTTCCAAACTCATTGCAGCTGCGATTTCAAATTGCTTTAATAGTCTTTCAGTTTCATAAACCTGAATACATGCCATTCCAGAAATCAAATTACTTCCATTGATAGTGGCTAATCCATCCCGCGCTTTTAGACCTGGAATTGGGATTCCCGCTTTTTCCATTGCAGTTTTTCCGGGTAATCTTTCCCCCTGATAAAATGCTTCCCCTTCTCCCATTAACAGGAGAGCAATCTGGCTCATAGGAGATAAATCTCCGCAGGCGCCCACGCTCCCTTTTTCGCAAACAACAGGGGTAACTCCCTTATTAAGCATATCCACTAAGGTCTGGGTAATTTCAGGTCGGCAGGCAGAATAGCCATTAGCGTGAACATTGATCCGAGTCAGCATGGCTGCCCTGATATGTTCAATAGGGGCTGGCTTACCAATCCCAGCAGAATGATTGTAAACAAGATACTTTTGGAACTGTTTCATCTGTTCATCCGTCAACACTACTTCAGATAGTTCGCCAATGCCCGTATTTACTCCGTACATAATTTCTCTTTCTTCGATCTTTTTCCTGAGAAATGCTCGGCACTTCTTTATCCTTTGTACCGCATCAGGATGAAGCTCTACCTTCTCCGAACTGACAGCTACGTTATAGACATCTTCAATAGTTAAATCGTTTCCTGTGATGATGACAGCCATAATGTTCTCCTTATTCTAAAAATTCTATTGGACTATATTAGCTCAATTGTTTATTTAAAAATCGAGGAGAAATTTACAAAATATTGTTGGGGAAAACACGAGGCTGATACATTATTACTCTTTTGTAACTCTACCAAGATTAGGGTGGGAACCCAATTCATAAACATTACAAATATGATATACAGATTTACAACAAAAAGTGTTTATCTGTTTGTTCTTTCTGACTAACTCTATACCACCACTCCACCATCCACGCTAAGAACAGTACCGTTAATATAGCTGGCATCGTTACTGGCAAGAAATGCATAAGCAGCGGCGATATCTTCCGGAGTTCCCAAACGCCTTAGAGGAACCTTATTTGCCAGCTTAGTCATAATGTCTTCTGGAATGTTTGCGAGCATATCTGTTTCGATAAATCCCGGTGCAACAACATTGACACGGATGCCATCCTTTGCTAATTCACGAGCCCACACTTTTGTCATCCCGATAACACCACTCTTGCTGGCGACGTAGTTTGTTTGACCAAAATTTCCATAGAGTGCTACAACTGAGGAAGCGTTTAAAATAACACCCGATCCCTGCTCACACATCACTGATGTTACTTCTTGCGTACAGATAAACGTTCCCCGAAGATTCACGTTTACCACCCTATCAAACTGCTCATCGCGTAGCTTCTTGAGTGTTACATCCTCAATGATACCGGCATTATTCACTAAAACATCAATTCTACTATACGTCTCCATTACAGAAGACACCATGGTTTTGACACTATCTCGATCAGCCACATTCACGTATGTGAAAATGGCATCACCGTTAGTAGATTGTATTCCATCTGCCACTGCTTTTCCTGTGGTTTCATTCAGATCAGCAATAATGACTTTTGCACCTTCCTCCGAAAATCTTATGGCGGTTGCTTTCCCAATGCCCTGTCCCGCCCCTGTTACAATGACAACTTTATCTCTCAATCCTCTCATTTTTACCTCCTATTGTTAAAATGAAATAATAATAAATCTTATTGGACAATTCGAAAATATAATTAAATCAAAAATGCTGCAAAAGTTCACCCGTTTTTTTCAATCTTTGGTTATAAAAAAGCCTCCTTACTTCATAGAATGGAGGCTTTTTGGAGAACACATGAAAATACGTTACTCAATCATCTCACCTCCGGCAAGATAATCTTCAAATTTAAACCGATCATCTTTTTCCATCTGTCTCGCAGCTTCAATAATGGCTTTCCTGGCAGCATCAATATCCCTCTTCAGTCTTGGTTCTTCAACAGGTTCGTACATAGCCTGTTTTTTTTGTGGAAGGTTATTGATTACTCTATCTATAATCTCTTGAGGTTGTCCCTTTAACGCAAGAGCAACAGTATCCAAATCCACAGAATTCATCAAGTCGCGTAAAATGTTGTCAGGAAAACTGAAGATGTCATCAAATGTCACGTGGTACTTCTTTACTTCACTCATCAGGTCCGGGGATTCCCTTGATATTGCATTAATATATTTCTCTTCTTCCTCCGGGCTCATCCGACCCAAAATCTCAGCAATGTTTTTACCCCCACCTCTCGAGAAATTAATAGATCGAGGGAGAAAATGAGTTTTTTCCTCCAAATCAGTTGCGATATTTACTATGGCTTCCAATGGAATGGTGTCAAGCTTCCCCATCTCTATTAATACCCGCCCTTTGATTTCCGGTGTCATCCGATTTAATACAAACATCTGCCGCTCCGGTGAAACTTGACTAAGAGCTATAGCGATAATTCTGGCATCCTCTACCTCAAGCAGTGTAAGCAGCTGTTCATCATCAAGAGTCTCTAAAAAACCAAAGGGACGGTTCACATCGCTAACTTCCTCTCCTTTGAATTTCTTAGATACATGTGTCATATAATATTCATCTATTACCTGTTTTCTAACGGAAAGGGAAACCGTGTCCATTTCTCGGATATGTACCCGTATCTTTTGAATATCGGTCTCATTTAATCCCTTAATCAGTGTTAATGCAAGACTTTCTCCGAGTACAGAGAATAAAATCGAAACTTTATCAATCCCAGAAAGTGTATGATAATCTGTAATCATTTTTCTCCTTTCTTCTTTTTCTTCTTCTTACCCTCTTCCTCTTCTTCCCCAGAAACTTCTGTGGTGGGAGTTTGCGGTTCAGCTTCCGGTTGTGGAGCTTCCTCCTCCAGCCACTCTTTCACAATTGTCGCGGCAGTTTCCGGCTGAGCAACACTCATAGAGATCACTGACTGCCTTGCAGATTTAATTTCGGATTTCAATACTCCTAGATCTTCGGATGGTTTTGAAGGAGTAGCTGCAGTAACCTCATCTTGTGGGGGGATCGTCGCGGTCGGAGCTCCTTCATCGGGAGTTCTCCTCGGAGCTTTTACCTGCTCTACCCTCTTTTTTTTTACCCTTTTGGGTGGTGGTCTCCGCATCATCCATGGAGGTGGAACGACATATTTTGGTTTGCGACTATTAAATAAAATGACCGCTGCTAATGCTACAACAGCAAGAAGAGAAATAGCACTCATCAGATATATCGGAAGATTATTTCTTTGGCCTTCCAAGCTTGCTAATTCCTCCACTGCTTTCTCTTCATAGTCCCGAAACACTGCTAATCTTTCCTCAATGAGTGAATCCAGTTGAGCTCTCTCCCTTTCCCTGGACATCCTTTCTTCCACTGCTGCTTGTCGTTCCTCCGCTGAGAGCTGAGCTGAATCAAGCATAGATTCAAGTTGATTAATTCTTGTTGTCAGAGCCCCCCATTTCACCGAATCTCTCTCCAGGGTTGCTTGTCTCTTCTCCTCAAAATCCCTTTTGATTTTTTCGGTTTCCAATTTCTCTAACTCTGCCCTCCAGAGAGCCCTCTCTTCTTCCCTTTGCCTTGCCTCCTCCTCTCTCCATTGCAGTAGCTCTTCTCTCCAATTTAATCCTTCTTCTTCCACGATAACTTCTTCTTGCTGTTGTTCAAGCTTATCTATCTTTTCAGCAATAGAACGGAGAATAATCGCCTCTGCTGTTTTCTCATCCCTTCTCTCTTTAAATGTTGCAGTCATTACACTCAGAACATCTCCTCGATTACGATTATAATGAGATGCCACCTTAATGATCTGGCGTACATTTTCAATCAATTCTGGGGAAGATCCTTCTGGCAGGATGCAGCTGATTTCAAGTCTTTCAATCACAGGCATAGAGGATGTAATATCCGTATAGGACTGAGACATAATCTGAGGTCCCGCTTTAACTTGAACCGGAGGAAGTTCTTCAGTCTCAATTTCAACCGTTTCTTCGGGCGCAGGCTCCTCTTCAATCTGGAAGTCAAACCCCGGAATGGGAATCCCCGTTGATCTAAACCGCCTTTTCTGTTGTGTTTCTGTTGCAGTGGTTGGCTGAAGAGCTCCCGGACTGATCGGCTCTGTCACTTCTTTCGCAGGTTTATATGTAATCTCCTCACGAACGGTTGGAGTAAATGTTAAATCTACTGTAACATCCAGCACATACCGATGATCTTCAAGTGTTTTCCCCAGCGCATTACTGATCCGCCTATGTAGATCATTCTCCAACATAAGTTTTTGGGCTAAATATGTGGATTCCTGGCCAGTTGTAATTCCAGAGACAATCAATATAATTACCAAAAAAATGATTGTTATTGACACCTTGTTCTTCATAATAACTCCCTTATTTTAGATATATAAATTTTTATCTCTCGTTCCTACTTTATTGTTGCACCTACAGGGCCACCGTGAGTTGCCTTAAATGTTATTTCGACCCTTCTATTTCGTGCTTTGTCTTCTTTAGTCTGGTTAAACTTAGGGATCATATTCCTGGTTAAAACTCTATCTGTTGGGCGATCTCTCGGTAAATACTCTGCCAACCCTACTGCTTCCAATCTGGTAGGATCAACACCTAATTTAATTAGTTCCCGTACCACCCCGGCAGAACGGGCTGCAGATAATTCCCAGTTGCTGGGATATTTATCCTGGGATTTCTCAGGAATTGGATCACTATCTGTGTGTCCCTCAATTGCTACTGGAAATTTATTGGTGGGGTCATTGATTATGGGAGCAACCTTTTCTAATATTTGAATAATTCCCAATTGTAGTTCGGCAGATCCAGATTTAAAACTAATATCGGAAGAAATACCGATAGTAACACCTTTAGGGCTGGTGGATATTTCCACATTCTCCTGTAATTGTTTATTCTCTTCTAACATTGCAACAACTTCAGATTTGACATCAGCTAAGTTCATAGCCTTTGCCTCTTTTTTCGTTTTCCCCACCTTTTTCCCCATAGCATCGGCCATTTCCTGCAGCTTAACTGGATCAATAGTAGAGATAGCTGTTAGCAGGACAAAAAATGCCAGTAGTAATGTCATCATATCCGCAAAAGTTGCAAACCAACCTGGCAGTCCTTGTTCTGAAGGTGGTGGTGGCGGTTTTTTAGCCATCTACTATGCCTCTGTCTTCCACTCCTTTGGTGGTATAAAGGAATTCAATTTTTCCCTCACAATCAACGGATGCTTTCTCTGCTGGATAAGCTTTGCAGCTTCCACAAACATTGATTGCAATGTAGTGGTATGGCCAATTCGGGAATTAAGTTTCGCTGCCATCGGAATGAAGAACAAATTTGCAAAAACTGTTCCATAAAATGTTGTAATCAATGCTACCGACATCCCAGCGCCTAAAGCTTCTGTACCACCTCCCTGCTCGCCACCAAAACTTGCCAGCATAATCACAAGACCAATCAATGTACCAATCATTCCCCATGCAGGAGCCATCATCCCCATAGTCTGGAACAGATTGGTTTGAGCTCTTTCTCTTACTTCTCTGTATGATATTCTCGTTTCAAGAATATCTGCAATTTCTTCTTCAGAATAACCATCCACAACCATCTGAACGCCGTCCCGAAAGAATGGATTACTAATTCCACTAACAGCTTTTTCCATGTCCGCTACACCCTTTCGGCCAACACCAGCAAGTTCAACTGCTTCATCTACAAACGACCCGAGTTTTATTGAGCCACCTTTGAAGACAGCGGCCATTGCTGAGCCAAGTTTCATCACCTCTGACAGGGGGAAAGCAACAGAAACAGACGCAAGTACGCCGCCAAAAACAATTAAAAAGCCAGCTCCTTGTGCAAATATAAGAATGCTCGCTCCCGCTTTCGCCGCCGCCATATAAATAGCTGATCCTAAGAAACCGAGACCAGCAACTATCCCTATTAAAGTTGTTATATCCATTAGCCCTACTCTCTACTAAAACTTGTTGTTTTTAAACGATCTTCATGCAATGCCTTTAGGATGTTTCTCACATCATCATATTCAGGGTCTAACTTCAAAGCAAGATTCCAATTGATAGTAGCGCGCTGAACTTCACCGAGCTTGTAATAGATAGATCCCCTTCTAGCATAAGCAAGCGCAAGATTTGGATTTAACTCAAGAGCTGTTTCAACCTCCTGCAATGCCTCCCTGTAATCTCCTGAGTAAAAGTATCTTAACGACCTTGACAAATGCCTCATCGCCCGGTTCATATTTTTCTGTGTGACGTTACTTTCAAGTCTCATCGATTTGACAGAATCTTCCAATATTAGTGATTTTTGTCCCAAACTCGCCACATGGGTCGAGAGGTTCCTTAGTTCATGTCGTGTTATTCTCACAGAATCCCTGAGCATAGCCACTGCCTTTTCCGCTGCGTTGAGCGTTGAGTCCATCAAAGTCCTCTCAATAGCCGGCACTTCAACGCCTTTTCCAATATATGGGGATGGACCTTCGGGAATTTCTTTCTTTTCAATCCCACGAAGTACCGACATATCCAGACCTATAGCAAAACCGGGATGGGTTTGACTATAGGGTTCCTCTGAAAATGCTGGCAAATTTTCTATGTGGGTGAATCCCAGGCTCAAGCGATAATCCGAGGTAAGGGGGATGCGGAGTCCCACATTGATGCCTGAACCATCAAATTCACCCACAAAATCTACACCGCCCCACGTTTGAAAAAAGGGCGTGTTCAATATAAAACCAGCAAATATACCGGCATTCATCCTGGCCGTAGTATCTGCATCACTGCGGGCAGCAAAAGCCTGCGAGAATCCTCCGGTACCAAATCCTATAAAGGTGTTTAACTGGTATTGACCCAATGTTTTTTCACTGCCTAATATCCCAAAAAACGAAATCTTGTCAGTTTTTAATTCCAAACCTTCATCTGTATATTCAAAAGTGATATCATGGGCGCCAATAGAAAAAGAAATATCCCGGTGCATGTACATTCTGTTTTGCAGGTGAAATCCAAACTCTACAGGGGCATTAAAATCAGATTCCAAAATATTGTCAAGTGCTGTTGTGTCTGCCCCCTGTGATGATGTAAACCCAAGGGTAAGACTCTTTGACAGGTCAGAAAAAAAATAAACACCTCGTGTTGCGTTTAACGGATTTGAAAATCTATGAATTTCCGTGCCAAAGCCCGCACTAAAAAGGTAGGGGGATCGTTCAAGTTTCGTCGTGGGAATTCTCATCATATTCCCGGGATAAACGTAAGCCACCCGAGTAACCGACTGAGCAAGAGACAGAAATGAAATAAGGAGAAATAGTAAAAGGTACTTCCTTACTTTCGATATCATAACTATTTATTTTTCCTTCCTTAACTCCAGTTGTGCTAATCTAAAATATTCGCTTTCAGGAAATGTCTTCACTACCTGGGCAAATGCCTCCTGTGCTTTTGACTCTCGTCCTATATTACGATATATAAGACCCGTTAAAATCAATGAATCATCCACTTTGTTGGACTCAGAGAGAGGTTCAACAAGATGAAGTGTTTCCAGTGCATTTGTGTACTTCCCAAGATGGTAATAACAATCAGCAATCCAATACAATACATTCCCTGCTGTTTTATGATTTACATTTTCCAATGGTAAACTTAAAAAATGTTTTAGTGCAGCCTTATAATTTTCCCTCTGGTATGCAAAAACACCCCCCATATAAACGTTTTTATTAAACACTCGAACGTCAACAACCTCCACTCCGGCTTTATGTTCAAGATTTATTGTTCCTTTATTTTGCTCGGATAACGCTTCAGGTGAAACAGAAACTCTCGGCACAAGTACCGACTTGGTGTCCTTAGGTATTAATCCCATTGAACTAACTTCAGATCCCTCCCCGCTCTGTTGTGTAATTGTACTATCTATATTCGAGTTGAAGGCGGATTTGATAGCTATTTCATTCACTTTTGTAGGAGGAGTAAGATATATAAATGGGGTAGAAGCATAAAATGATTCTTGCCGTTCGGCGAGATTAGAGACCATTTCTCTCAATTCGTCATTTTCTGTCTGTAAACTTGAAATTTCCAGGCTTAGTGAGGCAATATTACGGCAGACGATCTCCTCCATAGATTCAATTTTTTTGTTGATCCGATCAAGAGTTAACATAAGCTCCTTTGTGGATGCCATAAGCACTGAACCGCTCGGTGCTTTTTCAATGAATATTTTGACTTCTCCTGATGGAGGTTGGATTTTCCTATTTATAGTTTCATCTCCAGTTTTCGGTTCAATCACAATTCCCAAATCAAGAAAAAATGCGTCGACCTCACTGTTAGAGGGGACATGTTGCGCAACCAGGATGCTGCAACAAATAAATATAGTAAACGTAATAATTGTTGTCTGTTTTTTCATCTTTCCTAGTTGGTTATTCGTACTCTTCCCAATCTATTGTATAGGAATATCCAATAAACGAACCAAAAGAGGGTGGGACTAAGAGTTCAAATGTTCCTGTAGCCCCGGGAAGAAGCGATGAATCCGTCGTGATTCCTGAATCAAAAGTGTGGTACGAGCCACGAATAAATGTTGTCAATGTCTTGGTCTCGCCGCTCCAATCCTTCCTGAAAACAAAATTAACCTTTACAAAATCCGCCCGCCTTCCCCCAACATTTTTAACTTCGCCACTAAATGAGATGTTATTAGCTCTATCTTTTCTTTCTGAAATATTTCCTACCAAAACTACATTGGCAACCCTTTCTTGATCTGCCCTGCGCTCGCTTGGAGCCACAGATACATATTTCGGCTCCGCAAGTTTAGGCATCGGTGGTGGAGTGTAGGTCTCACGAATCTGCTCAGGAATGTATTCTGGCTCTTCTTGGCCAATAACATTTTCAATAATTCGAACTACTTGATTTCTGTCGATAACAAGATATCCCACTAGAGTTTCAACTTTTAAGACATCATCATCCTGATAGACTACCTTGCCAAAAACAGTGCTTCCATTCTCCAATATAATCTCCTTATTATAAATCCCCAAAGGGTTAACCCACATCTCACTTTTTGCCTCAAGATCCCGAACTTTACTACCAAGGTGATTTACTTCTGCAGTTAATTTCTTCATCTCAAAACTGAGTTCATTGGTGATGTATTCATCGTCAGGTATTCTATCAATCTGTTCTTCTGGCTTTACCTTTCTCTTTTTTGTTGTTTTGGTTTTTTGTTTTACCAAGTCTAGTACTAACTCAATATCTTCATCTTGAATGGTTATATCCTTTGTTGCATATCCCATATCTGCCTTACTAGCACTAATTGTGTAATCTCCCGGTTTTAAATCCTTGAATTTAAAATCACCCTTTTTCATAAATCGCTTACCTGTCGAGGTTTTATCCGCCTCTTTACCATTAGCGTCCAATAACAAAACCTCTGCTGCAGGCACCTTATCTCCTTTGGAGTCTATTACTTGTCCGCTGATGGTGTACTCATTTTTCTTTGCAAAAAGAGCGGATGATAAAAAACCGAAGAAAAATATAATAATGGCAAGTTTGCCTAAATGTCTCATAACGCTACCTCGGATTAATTGTTTTATTTTACAAGAGCCAAATATTTATTTTCAATATAACTTCTCGCTTCCCAAATGTCAAGAAAAAACCCTTTTAATCTTAGCAGTACAAGTGGACGTTGATTACCCTCCGTAAATTACAATTGCTATAATTAATAGTCTGCATTTTTTTCTTTATACTAAAAATTATGTTTAAGACTCAGTAACACTAATAATTTTATTAATTTTATCTTCTCACTTAACTTGTTTTTTTACTAACAAATTTAAGGTGAAATGTTTTCACATTATGACGTATAGATTTAATATGGATAATTCATGGGCAAACGTAATAACTGATGCAAGTGCCGTAATAATAATGGATAGAGGAATCATGATGCTAAATAATTATTTAAAACGTAAGGCTCGCTGTAGGGCCTCTCCGTTGCCGGAACGGCTAGGACCCTGGTCGTACACATCCCACGGGGAGACCCATGCCAAGGCTTATGTAATTGACCGGATTTACGTTTTACATAATTACGTTTTATTGACGACAACATACTCAAGTTACACTATAGTTTTACTAACATTCAAAAACTGGTGAATTAAGGTTAAATAACTTAGCTTTAAACCAAAATGTGATAAACAATATGAAATTTTTTGTTTCTTCTTCGATTTTTAAAGCTATGAGAATCTCTACGGTTGGCATATTTTACGGTAAATCCTAATAAAAGTTCTATTCAAATCCCTATTTTCCACATAATTATTGAAATCTTGAAAACCTAAAATGTTTATCCCTATTTGATTGATGTATAAAAGATGTTATGTGACATAAATCACCTTTAGTATTTAACTATTGTAAGACAATAAAAAGATATATATACTTTGAAAAGGGGAAATAGTGTTATTAATTTCATTATATGCGAGAATTTACAATAAATAATCTAAAATTTTTAAGTTGGTGCATAATAAAGTCGCTTTTATAAGAAAATAAATAGTAAATAACCTGATGAGGTCTTAGATGAAAAAGGAAATAAATATTCTACCCATTCTTATACTCTCTTTTCTTGCAAATATATATGCTGGTGGATTAGGAACGGAGATTGATGTTGAAGTACAGCTTTTACCTACGGGTCAATTTAACCTTGCCGATTGGGATGACCCTAACATCAACCTCTGGCTGTTAACAGTTCATAACAAAACATCAGCAGAGGATACGGTTTTCATTGAGTTTAGGATGGAAGCGTATAACATATCGGGGCTAACCGTTGATCAACCTGTTGCCTGGGGAGTAACAAAAGAAATAGTAATACAGCCCGGTGAAATCGTCGTTCGTTACACTGCAGATTTCAGTGAAGAAAGTGGAAACATGTGGGTTTTTGAACTTGCCCCAGAACTTGAAGATCTAATAAGAGACCAGGGATACCTTCCTGCAGGAGATTATGATATTAAAATGATCGCTTGGCGCGGTTTGTCATGGAATGATTGGGATAGCGGTGCAAGAGAAGTTATCGAAACTGATGAAAACGAAATTCGTGATCTGTCATGGGATCACACCTATATATATAATCAAAGTTGGAGTTGGTCAGATTCTGTAGCACAGTTGTCTGGTTCTTCGATAGGAAACATTCTTGTCAACACCATTGCTCTTCAGGAACCGATCTATGATGCTGACGTCGTGGATCCATACCCCTGGTTTAGGTGGGATTCTCCAGGTTTCCGCTCCGGGGTTATTATTGATTACAGAATCAAAGTTGCTCAATTCAATCCCGAACTTCATTCCAGCTATGAAGATGCCCTAGAAGATGCCAACCTCACATTTTTTGACTCCAACTGGGATGATGACTACAATGATATTTACCATATTTATGAATCCGGGAGCGTACAAACAATTTCCATTCAATTCCCCTCAGGTGACAGAGATTTAGCCTGTGGTTATCAATATGTGTGGCGAGTAGGTGCGCGGGAATACATCCCAGATAATGTTGTTCTGGATTTCGATATGGCAGGATTCGAAGGAGTCTGGGGATGGCCAGAACCTATCGAAAGTGAAATAAGAATTTTTAATTATGGAAGTATCATCACGCAAGACAAAATCAGCTCTCCTGCGGTGGGGGGTGTCGAGACAACCGTTCGTTCAACTTTTAGCTGGGATCAGATCGCCTGTGCAGATGAATATGAAATCTGGCTAAGTGATGCAGATGATCCCGAGGTAGAAAATCCAATCTGGCAGAGCGACCCGATTCAAAGCATTCCTTTCCAATATCCTATCGATGCTCCCGGGCTTATGCCGGGAAAGGAATATAAATGGAAAGTACGAATAAATCCCAGCGGTGAGGTTTCCCCCTGGAGTGATATAGCTTCTTTCAGCATCGAAAGTATGACGCTTTCAGAACCGCTCGCAGGGGAAACAGTTAACACGGTTCTTCCAACTTTTAATGCGAACGTTCCTAATGATATTGCTGCATTTGAACTGCGTATCAGTGATCCAGAAGACGAAACAGTAGATATTGCTAATGTTTTCAGTGAAGTCATTACAACATTACCCTATCAATTCCCCACGGATGCTATGCAGGGCTTGTATCCTGGACAAACCTATTATTGGAAATTACTGGTTTTGGATTCCAATGGAAACCTGGTAGGATCCTTAGATGATTATACAGAAATTGGTACCTTTTCAGTCACATCAATCAATTTATTAACCCCAAACCATCAGGAAATTGATTTACCATTAAACCCAATATTTTCCTGGGAGGGTGCTGTAGCTGTGCCATCCTACGAGTTCAATTTATCCGACAGCGACGACCCTGAAGTTGAAAACCCCCTGTTTACAACTATTATCAATGGAACTTTCTATCAATATCCAACCGATGGCGATTATCCTCTTGAGTATGGAACAAACTATTACTGGAAGATTATCCCGTTAGATGTTAACGAAAATCCCGGTCCACCCAGCGACCCCTGGTTTTTCACTACTATGGAAAGACCCCTCGAACCCGCCCCGGATTTGTATGTCACTCTCTTGGGACCGATACAGATTCAATTCTCGTTTTCGCCCGTCCTCAATGCTGATTACTATCACTTAATGATTTCCGAGACTAATGAGGTTGGGGACGATCAGCTGTTGTCAGATCAGTTATGGGAAATTGAGGACTTAACCCAAATAACTTTTAATCTGACGCCCGACGAATTTGAACTCGAGTATAGTACTCAATATTATACCCAAGTAGTTGCAATGAAAGACGAGTTGACGCATTCATTCCCATCTGACGTGGTTCCTTTTGAAACTCTGGAAATGCCTGGAGCATCTGATCAACCTGAAATTTCTATCGACTTTGATGTGAATGACCCCCGTATTCTTATCATCAGCTTGGTAAATGGGGTAACAGATGCAACAGCTTACGTCATTTCCCTTTCTGATGATCCTTCAATGGAAAATATTACTGCCGAGACTGGAGAAATTACCAGTTTCCCCTATATCTGGTCAGACATAGTAGACATTCTCGATTTTCTTGGAAATTACTATTTACAAATTTTGGCTTATAAAGACGGAGAGCGCCACGGTCTTGATGGCCAGATTATGCAAATTACCGTCCCGGAGCAACCTGGTGCTTCAGATCAACCCGAGGTGCAGGTTTCAATTTCCGATGATGCCCCCCGCTCCCCCATGGTTAACTTTACCAGCGTCGCCAATGCTGTATCAACACACATTATGCTTTCCAACTCTGGGGATACTGACGATAATGATTATCTGGTTAACATTATCTGGGAGACCTTTGGTGTTACTCAGAATACAATTACCATCACCGAAAATGATATAGAATTGGACTACAATACTGCCTACTACATTCAGGTGGTAGGAGAGGACGCCAGCGGCGCTCCTTCTGGCTTACCATCAGATGTTGTGGAATTTTTCACCCTTGACCCACCAGGAGCATCCGATCAAGTTCAGATTTCTATATCGCTGTCAACTATAGATGTTCGCATTCCCATTATCAACCTTATTAGTGGTGTAGCAAATGCCACCACCTACACTGCAACCATAGCTGAAGATTTAGAAATGACCAACGCTGTATTGACTCATGAAGACATCACTTCTTTCCCAATAGAGCTAACCGATGCGGCTACTATCCTCCAATATGAAACAACCTATTACGTCCAAGTCTCAGCTTTTGTTGATGGTCAACCCCATGGCCTTCCAAGCAGTATAGAAATCATTACTATTCCAGCTCAACCGGGAACTTACTCCCAGCCAGAATTTTCACCATCAATTAACCCTACCAACCCCCGGGAAATAGTTCTAACACTCGTTTCTGGTGTTGAAGGAGCAACTGAATACGTAGTTACCCTTGCCCAGGATCAGGATATGAACAACATCCTGTTTCAGGATGTAGTATTAGTTGGGAACTTCCCTTTCGCTCCTGATCCCACCCTGGTTGACTGGGGAATTGCTTATTTTGTGCAATTACAGGGCGCAATTGATGGAGAAGCACACGGCTTACCATCCGACGTTCAAATCGTCAACATTCCAATCAAACCCGGATCGGATGAACAGGTTGGACTTTCTATTTCCCGCGACCCCGGCAGTTTATTCCCAAGTTTTGAAATTATAAACACGGTAACTGGTGCTACTGAGTATGTAGTCCTCGTTTCAACAGAAACGGATATGTCCGTAATTCTATGGGAGGCTGAGCCAACAAATTTACTTGTAATTCCATATCCCGCAGACGCTCCACCGCTTGAATTTGGACAGCTATATTACATCCAAGCTTATGCTATTGATGAAGACGGTCCCCATGGTATCCCTTCTACAGTGATTAGTTTATTTATTCCAAATATCGTTCCGCCTGTACTTGGCGCCGAACTGTTTGTCTGGGAGGCTTCGATACCCCCCTCTGCATCATATCTTCTAGAGATCTCCTTGACCGAGGACTTTGCTGCCATCGTGTTGAGCCAGACAGTTCAAGTCACCACCTATCCATTTTCTATGGATGAATTGGACTGGGGTACGTCTTATTACTGGCGCGTTCAGGGTCTGAACGAAGAAGGTTCATCATTTGGTACCCCCAGCGACATCGGCTTTTTCCAAACGGAAACCGTGCCGGATGCTGTTCTAAATTCCCCTGTAGGTGGTGCTGAGACCACACTCTTGCCAGAATTCTCCTGGAGCCTTGTAGAACAGGCTGCTGAGTATTTAATTGAACTTGGTTCTGAAGACCAGTTTGATAACATTCTCTGGAATCTAACAACCAGTCAAACCAGCGCCCAATATCCCGAATCAGCCTCTCTGCTACAGAACGCTTCTACTTACTACTGGCGCGTAGCTACCCTGGCAGATGATGGTGAGATACTAAGCCTTTCCAGTGTTGACTATTTTAATACCAGCTCTGTTTTTCCGGTTACTGGTTTAACGCCAAACGGAACGGGGGTTGAATCCCTGATGCCTACACTTTCCTGGAGCTCCAACGAAAATGCAGCTAACTATCACATTCAAATCTCCATAGATGTTGAGTACACAAATATCCTGTTGGACCAGGTGGTAGAAAACAATCAATATATTGTAACCGAAGCTACCGCCCTTAGCGAGGGTACAAATTATTACTGGCACGTGGACGCTCTGAATGCCGCAGGTGAGAGCTTAGCTGGCATCTCCGAAACTGCAACCTTCTTTACACCATCACTAGAACAGGTTACCTTGCTGTCCCCCGTAGGAACGCCTGTGAATTCTCTAACTCCTCAGCTGAGTTGGGGTGCCGTTTCAGAAGCCGTTTCTTACCAGTTAACAATGGCTACTGATGATGCATTAGAAACAGTCGTAATATTTGAAGTTGTCCCAAGTACTGAAATAACCGTTCAAGAGGAAATTCTCCTGAACGATATTAGTTACTACTGGCAGGTACAAGCCTTTGATAGCGATGGTAATCCAATCGGTATAGCCAGCGACGTAGCAAGTTTTACTACCCCTTCAGCCATCAACATTAACGTTCAGGAGCTTGCCGATGGCGCCAATATTTCCACCGCCTTTCCTCTGTTTTCTTGGGAATCTGCAGAAGGTGTTGCTGCTTACCAACTCCAGTTCGCCAGCAATGCAGATTTTTCTGAAGCTTGGGAGTTTCAAACTGGTGCAACTCAATTCACATATCCCCAGGAAGACCCCATCCTGGAATTCGATCAGTCTTATTACTGGCGTATCCGACCATTGAATAATGAGGGAAATAGTTTAGGTGCTTGGACAGCTGCCAGAGTTTTTTCCATTACCAATCTATATATTGTTCAGCTGGAAGCGCCTGCTTCCGGTAGTGTCGTTTCTACTGCACACCCAACCTTCCAATGGCAACCCATAGAGGCAGCTGTACATTATGAAATTATGGTTAGTAGCTCTGAGGAGTTCGATGAAATTAAATGGCAATCGGATAATTTGGTAGAAACAGCTGTCCAATACCCCTCTTCCGGCGCCGAACCACTCGAATTTGGTATCACCTATTTCTGGAAAGTTTGTGCACTTGGAGAGGAACTGCCTCTTGGCGATTTTAGTCAAGTGCTTAGTTTTCAATTATCCAGTGAGAACATTCCTGTATTATCATCACCGGTGGGCACTACCACAGAGACAATAACTCCTCTGTTTATATGGCAAACGGTGGAAAATGCCAATTTTTATGGAATAAGCTTTAGTTACAATGAAGATTTTTCTCAAATATTTTATCAAAACAGTAACATAAGTGAAGCTCAATTCCAATACCCACAATCTGGCGTACCAGTTTTGGATTACGATACAACGTATTACTGGCAAGTCGTTGCTCTTGATCAAGATGGTAATGCTATTGGAGATCCCAGTACCACGGCAATATTTACTACAGCATCCGGGGTGATTGAAATTGATTTTTCATATTCAGAACCCGATTGAGGAGGTGGTGAATGAAACTTATAACTTTAACGAAGCTCCTTCTGATTCCTATTTTGACCTGCACGCTATTAATAGCAGAAGTTCAGAAAATTGGTGCAGTTGCTAAAATAAAAGGAAATGTTCTTGTTAAACCTGCTAAGGGGGGAAACTACTCCCCTGCTTACAAGGGTCAAATTCTATCTTCAGGTGATTGGATTAAAACGGGCGACAATGTGTTTGTAGCAATTATCTTCCTTGATGCTACCATGCTAAAAATTCACGAAAACAGTGAAATTGAACTTTCCAGCCAGCGACTTTCCCCCTACGAACAGGCAACTAAGCTGTACCTCAAGCAAGGTGAGCTTTGGACAAAGGTAAAGAAACGGAAACAGAGTGAATTTAAAGTAACTACTCCTGTTTCTGTGGCATCAGTAAAGGGAACAGAATTCGATCTCGAAATGGATACATTTGAACAAACCTCCACGCTAATTGTTGTTGCCGGAATTGTTGAATTCCAAAACGAGCTGGGTAGTGTTCTTGCCCGGGAAATGATGGCTTCTAAGACATCAGTTGGACAACCCCCAGAACCTCCGAAGAAAATTTCAAAGTCTAACCTTCCAGTATGGCAGAAGACTATTGAGCCCACCTGGGGTTTCAATTTAAAACCCGAAAAAACTGGACGTCAACCAATCAATGACCCCTTAAAAGTAGCCATTCAAGTTATTGACAATAAGAAAAAAACTTACGCTCGCGATTTTGATGGTGATGTTTCCATTTCTGCTGATGTTGAGTGGCTGCAAATTTCAGGAGATGGCTCTACATGGAGCAACTCGGTCACCTCATTGATAGCAGGTGGAAAAGGAACTGTCTTGGTTAAATCTTTAAAAGATGGCAATCCCGCAATTGTTGTCACTGCAGATGATGCTGAATCGCAAAAGTTAATTCTCAATTTCTATCAGACTAAAACCCAGAAACGCACGATGCAGAGTAAAATTGAAAGTATCATAAATAAGAAGGGGTTTTCCGAATTAAAAGAATTGTTAAAAAACCGCACCTTGAAAGCTTCTACATTCTCTATTGGCAAGGGAGATATTAATGAAATTTTACAAAAGCTGGATACTGGTGAGTATGAAATAGTTAAAATTACACCCACTGAAAATCCAGATAAAACCATCAGTCTAAAAATTGAAATTAAGCCTCGTAAACAGGGGGGTAGCTGAAAATGAGAATCAAAAGCCTGTCTATCCTTTTATTTGCATTTTTAATCATTCACAGTTTGGTTATAGGTCAAGATGAAGAAATGGAACACATCTGGGATGATGGGCAACCGCCAACATTTGTACCGATTGAGCCCGTTGAGACCTTTGCTTTGGAATCCCCTATTCGCCTTGAAACAATTGTTAATGATCAATCTGAAATTTTAGAAGTTTTGTTATACTACCGATTTTCTCCTGTCGGAGGATTTTCAAGCTTACCTATGGTGCTGGATGTGAATTACACCGCAGAAATACCCGCAGAGGACGTTTCCCACGGAAAACTTTATTATTACTTCTGGGCAAAAGATGTTTATGACAATCAAGCGACCTGGCCAGTAAATGGCGAAGAAAACCCCAAAATAATACCTGTGTTATCACCCCTTGCTTCTATTAAACCAGACGATATTACCGTAAACTTATTAAGTCCCGATCCAGAGATAATCCACGAGGGTGGAGGACAAATTGTTATTCTTTCTGTCTATGATCCTGACGAAAACATTGATTTAACCAATGTTCATATCATCGTTGATGGTGATGATATTACTCAACACGCCATTTTATCCCGAGATGTAATTACTTATGTACCATCAGAGCTTTTCGAGATAGGGCAGCATGAGGTAATATTTCAGTTAGTTGATGTTGGGGGTGTTCAATTTGAAAAGCGCTTTTCATTTAACATAGGTAAGGAGGAAATTTTAGCGGAAGAAGAAAAAGAGTCCTGGAAAGAAAAGATCGGTTTCAAGGGGAATATAGACATAAACACCGATTATGATTCTTACTCGGGAAAGCCCCAGCCTGAAAACCGACCTATTGATCTTCACAAACTTAATGCCAGGATGAAATTCAGACTGGGAAAATTTAAATTTAACTTTTCCGCTTTACTTAACGCCCATATTGTTGATCAAAATGCTGTGGATAAAGACAGGCGGAGACAACCATTAAACAGACTAAAGTTTGACATCCGTTCTTCATTATTAGATTTCATGTATGGTGACTATTCCCCACAATTTTCCGAATTGACATTAAAAGGAACACGGGTTCGGGGTCTGACTGCACAACTAAAATTAGGCTGGTGGAAAACAACCTTTATTTATGGTGAAACGAAACAGCAAATTCAAAGCGTTACAGAAGAAAGTCCCGATTCAACTGAATGGCAATTGATATATCTAACAGAAGATAGCTCTGAATTTACTTATGTTAGCCATACCAAAGGAATTGCGACCCGCGAACTATCTGGGTTACGAACAGAATTGGATTTTTTCCGACACTTCAATCTTGGTATTAGCGGATTTCGAGCTTATGATTTAATAAGCAGCGTAGATATTCCTTATGCAGAATTGGAAGGCAAATATATGTTTTTAGGTAATCTGGTGTTGGGAACAGATGCAACCCTGCATTTTAATCACGACAAGACAATACTTTCCGTAGAAACTGCTATATCAGTATTGAACGATGTTATGGCTGAAGATTCCTTGTTAATTGAGGAGGGGGGCATAAAAAAATCCGACCTAGAATCTATTGAAAGTCTTCTCGGATTTAAAATCACAGATGATCTCATTCTGGGTAGTTCGGAAGGGCGTGGACTTTCAATTCCCATCCCTGATATGGAAACTTTTAATGCTAAAGATTATATATGGAATAATATGATAAAAAAGGGGACCTACAAGATTCAATTTCATTCACCCATGCCCCTCTATTTCACAACAGCCAATATAAAAGCGGAATATCTCAGAGTTCCCGCCAACTTTGCGTCTTTGGGAAATGCTTCTGTACAAACAGATATTCAAGGCTTGAAAACTAACACCCGGATGAGATTGTGGAAAAACCAGATCTCCCTCTCCGGTGGATATGAAAAAACTTTTGATAATGTTGCTGGTGATACCAAACCGCAAACCACTACTACCAAAACTGTTTCCTTGGGTGTTGGACTCAATATAAAAAATTTACCTATGTTAAATTATTCCATCAGAACGATGCTGCGAACAGGATCATTGCCTGAGGGGGTAAGCACTACAGATGACAATTTCATTTTGAATAATAATGAAACAGTAACACATACTATTAGCCCATCCTACAAATTTACTATTCGTACTTTTAATATAGGGATCAATGGGAATATTATGTTAATGAACTACGATGACGCAAATGCCACACCAGAAGCAAATACAAACTTTTTAACCAGTTCCTATACTGGTTCTCTCTCTCTCAATTTTCCTTTTCCTATGGCTGTGACACTTGGTGGTGGTCTTTCAGTCAACACACCAGAAGATTCAGCTCAAACGGAAACTGAGTTTGCCGTAATGAGCGGGAAGGTTTCATACAAATTTTTCAATAAGTCACTTAATGCTTTTGCGGGCTTTAACAATGTAGACGGATATAAGGAGGGAGAGTTACCAGATGCCCCAGAGATAGATAATCAAAAATTCACTATAAAATTTGGTATTCAATATAAATTTGCCAAAAACTTAAATATAGGTCTCAACATCGACCATGTAACAGTAACAGATTTCGTAGATCCCAATAAAAATTACTCTGAAATACGCGGCAGATTGAAATTTAAATTGGGTTTCTAACAACTTTTTTCCACATTTTTAACTCCCGCTTACCAATTAGGACAAACTAATTGCTATAATCCAACAAGATTAAATAGGGTCTGCTGAAAAACGATAAAAGCAATAGATAACGGCTTGATATTAT
>CAZVFT010000037.1:0-22914 GCA_964626495.1 uncultured bacterium | reverse complement strand
ACTGCTCAGTACGTAAACCGACCATTTATCTCCCATAGCGGAGAGAGAGGGATTCGAACCCTCGTTCCGGATACTCTCCGAAAACCCACTTAGCAGGCGGGCGCCTTCAGCCAGCTCGGCCACCTCTCCAAAAGTTGTCCTATCAGATAGAAACAGTAAAATTTATAGGTTTTGCCACTACCCCATTTATGAACCAATTTTCAAAAATCAATATGAATATTGTGCAGCAATTTAATCTAATATCCTCTTTGTTTTCAATGAGAAAGTGTATTAATATTTAATAAGACATTAAAACAAAAATGAAACTCGGACTGCGAAATATTTACCTCATAGGAATGAATGGGGTTGGGAAATCCACCGTAGGGAAGATTCTGGCTAACTATCTCCAATGGGCATTTGTTGATATTAATCAAACCATAGAAGCAATATACAACCGCCCACTCCAAGAAATTTTTGATATTTTCGGGGAAGAATCATTTAAAAACATGGAGGCAACCATACTACGAGAGTTATCTCAAGGAGAACATCAAGTGTTTGCTTCAAGTTGCGATTCTGTTTTAGATAAAATGAAATTTGAAACGATGAAAGACAGTGGTGTTACCATCTGGTTGGAAGCTTCTCCAAATATTTTGATTGAACGACTAAAAAATATGAAAGATTTTCCCAAAAAGGATGTAGAATCCTTCATTAAACAAAAATTGGAGCACAGAAACCTTTTCTTTCAACAAGCCGACTTGAGACTAAATACCGACAGAATTTCACCTGAAACCATCACTAAAGAAATTATTATTGCCCTCAAACAAATTCCATAATTAGCTATTCTTCCTCACGCCAGATAGTTGCCCCGATCCCTCTGAACTTTTCCTCAATCTTCTCATATCCACGATCAATATGATAGACTCGAGAGATATCCGTTCGACCTTCGGTAGCAAGAGCTGCCAATATTAACGAAGCACTGGCACGAATATCTGTGGACATTACCGTTGCTCCTCGGAGTTCTTTTACACCCGTAACTGTAGCTACATTATCCTGTAATTTAATTCTTGCCCCCAGCCGAGTTAATTCTGCCACATGAGTAAACCTGTCGTGGTAAATCGTATCAGTAATCACAGATGAACCTTCTGCCAGAGTCATTAACGCCATCCACTGAGCTTGAACATCGGTTGGAAATCCCGGATACACAGCCGTCACGATATTTACCGGCTTCAGTGGTTCTTTTCGGAAAATCGTTATGGATTTGTCTTCTATATTCAATTCACAGCCAGCTTCCTGTAGTTTATCGAGAACGACAGTTAAATATTTTGATTCTACACCCGCAACCGTGACCCCTTCTCCTATTAAAGCACCAGCAATTAGAAAAGTCGCTGTTTCAATTCGGTCAGGAATCACTTCAATTTCAACGGGTTGTAAATCATCTACTCCGTGGATGATGAGACAGTCTGTCCCAATTCCTGATATATCAGCACCCATTTCGTTCAGAAATCGACAGAGAAACATAATTTCTGGCTCACGTGCTGCATTTTGAATAATCGTCTTACCTTCAGCTAAAACAGATGCCATCACAAGATTCCCTGTCGCCCCAACTGAGGAAGTATCAAAAGTTATAGTCTCCCCTTTCAATCGGTCTGCTTTTGCAATAATGTATCCCTGATCCAGTTCTGTTTTAGCTCCCATCTTCTCGATTCCAGAAATGTGATAATTTACCGGCCTGGGACCCCAGGCACATCCACCTGGAAGAGATACTTTGGCATAACCAAAACGAGCAAGAAGTGGACACAAAACGTAAAATGATGCCCGCATCGTTTTCACAAGCTCATAAGGAGCCTCCGGATTATCACATTCGCGAGTATCAACTTCGAGTATTCCATTTTCATAGACGACTTTTGCACCAATAATTTCAAGTAACTTGATCATCGTGCGGGTATCACGAAGATCAGGAACTTTATGAATGCGATAAATACCGGGAGCAATCAGTGTTGCAGCCATAGCTGGAAGTACAGCATTTTTCGCACCGCTGATGTTAACGGTTCCTGACAATGAGTTTTTTCCAATAATAACAAGCTTATCCATATTTAACCTTACTTGAGAAAGAAAAAATCTTCAATCGTAATGAATATATGAAAAATCCAAGTATCAATCCAACACAATCAGATAACCAATCATAAACGCTCATATGTCGATCTGGTGTAACAGACTGCCACAATTCATCAAAACCACCAAATACCATTCCAAATGAAAGAATGGCTATGATGAATTTCAAATTCCTTTGCTCCAAAGAACCAGCGAGAAGCCAGCCCAGTATTGCATATTCAAATATGTGTAATAATTTATCGTAACTAAAAAGTCTAGTCTCAGGGATTGATTTCCCCGGGATGGATGAAAACAGCAATATTAACACACAGTAGCAAACAGTAATACGACGATACTTAACAGAGTTCATATAACATAATTATTGAAGGTATAGTTTGAAGCAAATCACCTGCAAGTAATCCGCGGTATCCATGAGTTTTTAAAAGTGCATCGGCTGCTTTTCCGTGAATAAATACTCCCAACTGTGCTGCAATCTCAAGAGGAAGTTTCTGCCCCACAAACCCGGCAATCATCCCGGTCAGGACATCTCCGCTACCCGCTGTAGCAAGACCCTGGTGACCTGATCTGTTCACAACAATGGTATCATCAAATCCCACTATCGTTGGAGCTCCCTTCAATACAACAACCCCGCCAGTTGCTTGTACCATCTCTTTTATAAAGCGAAATGGATCATCAAGAATAGTCTGTTTCTCCACACCCATAAATGCGGCAGCTTCTCCATGATGTGGCGTGAGGATACATTCTTTTCCCATCTTTTTTAAAAGATCAGGTTTGTTGTGAAAGGGAACTAGTGCATCAGCATCAATGACCATCGGTTTAGAGCACATTTCAAATACTTTCTCAACAAATTCCATCGTGGTATGACCTGCCCCAATTCCCGGTCCAATAGCCACAACATCACACCAATCCAGATGATTTTCCAGTTTTGTACTGGATTCGCTTAAAAACCTTCCCATACCATTATCCGGCAATGGAGCTGTTATCACCTCGGTCAATTTTTCTTCAAAAATGGAATTAAGAGATTCTGGAACACCTGCAATGACCAAGCCCGCTCCCGTTCTTAATACCGCTTCGGCCGTAAGACATCCAGCCCCGGTATATCCGCGTGAACCTGAAAGAATAAACACTTTGCCCTGTTTGTGTTTGTACGTATTCGATTCAGGTTTCTTCAAATATTTAACAGCAATAGACTCATCAAACACAACTTTATTGGAACTGATGACTTCAAAAGCACTCTCGGGAAAGCCAATATCTACAAGATCAATCTCACCAGCATATTCTGCCCCCGGATTGATGATAAGCCCCTGCTTCATAAAACCCATAGTTACCGTTGCATCGGTTCGAACCGCAGTGCCTAATACCTGACCATTATCTGCAGAAATTCCGGAAGGTATATCAATAGCCAGAACGGACAACCCTGTTTGATTTATCCAGTCTATCCACTTTCTTGCAACACCTTTAACTTCACCCTTGATTCCCGTACCAAGTAAACCATCAATAATTAAATTTATATCATGAGTATCAATGGAATCTGGTTCCACCTCATACTGAATCTCGATCTCTTGTTCTACACATCTGTCGTGAAATATTTTTGCGTCCCCCTTGATTTCATCCTTTGGAGAAGTCGAAATTAGATAAACATCCTTTCCAAACTCCACGAGCTTTAAGGCGGCAACATAACCATCTCCACCGTTATTTCCTTTTCCAGCAATAATGAGCGCTTTCGATCCACCGGAATCAAGCAGCATCTTCATGGCTTTTTCAGCTACTGATAAGCCTGCATTTCCCATCAAATATTCACCTGGAACGCCTAAATTAACAATAGCATGTCTATCAATTGAGCGAGCCTCTCTTGAAGAAAATATCCTCATTCGACCTCCATAAAAGCTACAGCGGTTGCCGTAGAATCAGTATGAGAGATAGAGACCTGAACACGATACAAACGGGATAATTCACAATGTAATTCAACCTTAGGTGGTTGTCCATCATCTCGGAAAATTTCAATGGAACGTAGTGGGATTGTTTCGGGTTCTCCCAGAGCCATCAACGCTTTTTTAACAGCTTCTTTAGCAGCAAACCGACCAGCTAAGTGAACCGAAGGTTCCATCCTTTGGTTACACCACTCAACCTCCTGGTCAGTATAGATATGTTTGAAAAACCTCTGTCCGTATTGATGGATAAGTTTCCTGATCCTTCCAATCTCAACAATATCGTTACCAACAGAAAATCTACTGTTCATCGTCAGATTTCACAACGTCAATAAGTTTGAATAAGTTTGTAATATTGTAAAAATACCAACCCCTGAATTTACCGTTATAGTTATATCACCAATCACAAAATTAATAGCAATCTCTGGATTGATTATCTTCGTCCGAACCACAATTAACGGTTTTTATCATACATTATAATTTACCTGTTAAAATAACGATGTTGTGAGTAATAAAAAAGGGGTGATCATCAGTAACCCCCTGATACTGGATAGTGATTATTCTTCAAATCTTTTAGGATGTTTGATTCTCTCTATTTCATATTCCGCCTGTTTACGCCAGGTTCTATCGTTTCGTGCCTTTTCAAATGCTTTCAGAGCTGCCGTCCGGTTACCTAAACACTTTTCAGCTATTCCTAATTCAAATAAAGCTGCCGCATAATTACTCTTTAATTCAATGGAATGATAAGCAGCTTCTTTTGCTTGAATACACTGTTCCAAAACATTATATGCCTGGGAAAGAATACTGAACCCAATATAGTCCTTTTCATCAAGATCAGTTCCCCTCATCAGAGTGGAAACCGCCTCTTCCCATCTTTCATTAATAACATATAACTTTCCAAGATCAAGATAGGGTTTAGCATAATTGGGATCACACTGGATAGCTTTATTGTATGATATCTCTGAGGTTTCATAATTTTTCTGGTCGAGATAAATCGTACCAATCTGGGCGTATGCTTTCGCATACCCTGAATCCACCTCTACTGATCTGGTCAACATCTCAAGTGCTTTTTCTATTTGACCAGTCCTCTGATAGCCAAGTCCAAGTGAAAACCATCCCTTGGCGTATAAGGGATTAATTTCAACGGTCTTTTTATATTGTTCGATAGCATTTTCGTAATCCCCTAACTTTGTACTGATAGTTCCCAGCTGGAAGTGAGCTTTATAATAGTTCGGATCTAATTCAAGTACCAGTTCATATTCGGAAATCGCCTGATCATATTCACCTCCTCGGAGTAACTGGTTACCAGAATTGAATGTCCGGTCTGCCAAACTTTTCAATGCTCTTTTAGCTTTTTCATAATTTGGACTGATTTTTAATGCGAGTCGAAAATTAGCTGCTGCTTCTTTTATCTCATCGCTACGCAGATTAGCTAATCCGATATAAAAGGGTGCACCTGGAAAATCTGGATATTTATCTTGAACTTGTTCAAACTTAACTATTGCTCCTTCATACTCTCCCCCGGATAACTTCCTGTTGCCATGTGCCATCATAGAATTGATTTCACCAATCTTATTATATTCTAAACGATATTCTTCATTTCTTGGATCATTAGTGATTGCGTTTCTAAGATATTCACCAGTTTTTCTCAGATCTCCACGCATATAAGCTATACGACTTAATTGATAATGAGCCGTTGCAAACATACTATTTTGTTCCAGAATCTCCTGTAGTTTTTGTTCTGCAAGTACTAAGTCTCCTTCATCAATTAACAACTTACATTCGGAGACAAGTTCATTGAGTCCCTGAGCTGTCAACATTACTGTAAATATAATCGAAAAGGGAATAAATCCACGTCTCATATTTCGCTCCTATTTTTTAGATGTTTGTGGTGCCGAAGGCGGGACTCGAACCCGCACGTCCGAATGGACACTGCCCCCTCAAGACAGCGTGTCTACCAGTTCCACCACTTCGGCAATGTACCACATATGTCTCAGCTTATTCCGTCGGGAGTGATATCGGAACTGGAAGCTCATCCGCTGGAGATATGAGCTCTTCTTCAGCCATTTTCCTAACAATAGAACCACTCTCAATATTTGGGGTGTGCACCAGACTGATGAGGATTGCCAGAACCATAAAACCGATGGCTAAACCGACTGTAAGCTTTGTCAGGAAACCTCCGGCTCCCCGACCTCCAAAAACAGCCATAGACATACCACTTCCGAATGTTCCTGATAACCCTCCTCCTTTACTGGCTTGCATTAAAATCACCAGTATTAACATGACACTAACTATAACGTGTAAAAACACTAAAAAACCATACATTTAATTACTCCTAATTCTTACGTTATGTGCGCAATTAATTATCTTCCAAATACTTTCTAATTCCAAACTGGCTCCTCCTACAAGAAATCCATCAACACCTTTTACGTTGATCAATTCCGTCGCATTAGCTGGAGTGACGCTACCTCCATACAGTATTCGCACATTTTCACCTGCAAACTCCCGAACAATATTATGTGCCTCCTGAATTTGATCTGGCTCTGCATTCAATCCAGTTCCAATCGCCCATACCGGCTCATAGGCAAACAACATTTCCTGCAAATCCGACTCATTAAATCTATCGATAATGGGCGATAATTGACCAACAAGTACCTCTTTCGTCTTCCCTTCGCGCCGTTCCTCTAATTTTTCACCAAAACAAAATATTGGGCGAAGTCCTTCCCGAACCGCTCTCACAACCTTTTTTGTGATCTCATCAATCGTTTCACCAAAAATATGCCGCCTTTCAGAATGTCCTAAAATAACCCATTTGACAGAAGACGCAAGTAACATTTCCGGGGATATCTCGCCCGTATAAGCACCCTCCGAAGCCCAATGCATATTTTGTGCTCCCAGGTCAAGATTCTCAATGTCAAAAAACGAGCTAATGTAAAATAATGATGTAAATGGAGCGCATAATATAATATTTACATCAGGTTTATCCAAAAGTTTATCCCTCAGATTTTTTACAAAATTATAACACTCCTGAGGAGTTTTATTCATCTTCCAGTTTGCTGCGATTATGTAATTATTTCTCATTTTTTCTATTCCTTTAATGCCTCTAATGCTGGAAGTTCCTGACCGGCCAGAAGTTTTAAAGAAGCTCCACCTCCAGTGGAAATATGGGACATAAATGTTTCCATCCCAAATTTTCGGACGGCTGCTGCTGTATCTCCACCTCCTATAATTGAACACCCACCACGACTTTTTACATTGGCTATCTCTTTTGCAATAGCCATCGTACCACGACAGAACTCAGACTTCTCAAAGACGCCCATCGGACCATTCCATACAAGGGTATTTGCATTTTCAATAATAATTCTGAAAGAGCTAATAGTTTCACTCCCAATATCGAGCGCTATTTCGTCATCTTCAATCTCACCCAGTTTTCTCTCAGCTAACTTAATACCTGAATCAAAATTATCTGTTACCGAAAAATCTTTCGGAAAGTGAATATTCACACCTTTCGACTCTGCATTCTTCAGGATTTCCTCAGCAGTTTCAAAAAGATCCTCCTCAACAAGCGATTTCCCAATTGAATAACCCATAACTTTTAAAAATGTGAACGCCATTCCACCCCCAACAATGATTTCATCAGCATCTTGTATAAAACGGTTGATCAGATTCAATTTTGTCCCAATCTTGGCTCCCCCAAGAACAATCACAAGAGAACGCTTTGGCTTTACCATAGAATCGTGTAAAAACGCATACTCTTTCTCTATCAAAAGTCCGATCCCTTTCTGCTGATAATGGAGTGCTGCACCCACATTTGATGCATGGGAACGATGAGCTGTACCAAAAGCATCATTCACATAAACCGTTCCATGTTGAGCAAGTTTATTGGCTATCTTAGGATCATTTTCTGTTTCACCCTCGTGAAATCGAAGGTTTTCTAACAGGTGAATTTCACCGGGAATCAAATATTTGGATACATTGATTCCTTCTTGGGAAATACAATCGGTACTGAATTTGATTGATTTTTCAATGATATCCGATAGAACCTCCCCCACCGGTATTAAACTTAATTCTTTAACATACTTCCCCTTTGGTCTTCCTAAATGGGACATCAAAATCAAAGATGCACCTTTTTCCATACAGAACTCAATGGATGGTAACGCTGCCTGAATCCTGAAGTCATCGGTTACTTGTCCGTTTAGTAACGGCACATTAAAGTCCACCCGCATTAGCACACGCTGTCGGTGAAGATTAAGATCTTTGATCGTTTTCATTTTTATCCTCAGTTTGCTTTACGACTGGTTTTTTGGGTGTCCCAGCAGTGATAACTGAAATATAGTGAGCACCGGACTTTCTCAATGATTGGGCACAAGCTGAAAGGGTCGCCCCTGTTGTAAGGACATCATCCACAATCAGGAACCTTCTAAATTCCTCCAAATCTTTAACACGAAATGCTCCCGATACATTTTTCTTCCTATCGTCAACCCCTAAAGATGTTTGGGACACGGTATTGCGATGCCTTATGACAAGATTAGGTCTATACTCAATGTGTAATTCTCTGGCTAAGGGACTGGCAATTAAAGCACTCTGGTTAAATCCACGTTGCTTTAACTTTACCTTATGTAATGAAATGGGGATAACAACTTCAATTTGATCATCGCTTATTTCCTGTTTAAACATCTGTGCGAGACGAATACCAAATTCCTTCCCAATGATTCGAAACTCCTGATATTTTAAATTATGAATAATTGTTTGGAACAGATCATCAAAATACCAGCCAGTCATTACTTTATCAATTCCTTCTCCAAAGGTAATTTTCTTTTTCCTATCCCGCTCTGCCACGAGTGTCAATTGAGTCCAACATGATGAACAAACTGCTTTTTCATTTCCCATTAACTTCGAACCACATACTAGGCAAAAAGGTGGATAAATAACATCTAAAAAACCTTTGCTTAATGTGTGTAATACCGATGGAAATTGACTAAGATTCATTCAAATTTCTATAAATATTTGTTATTCACAATTGAGTCCACTCTGAAAAGGTAAAAATGTAAAAACATGAAAAAAACAACTTCATATATTGTTGAAGATAGCGTTTCGCTACCTGTCAGGCTCTTGACTGATTAGCGAAAATTAGCGTAAACCTGTCAGGCTTTTAACTGATTAGCGGTTTCTGGAGTAGACTCATAATTTATTGAAAATTACAAAGTTTTAGCTAAGAGTATAACTATTTTTATCTAATAACTTCAATTATTCGTCACTCAGATCACTCCGCCCTATTTAGTGTTTGTCTATAAAGTCACCAATCTTTGTTTCAATAGCCCAGTCCTTCCCACCTACGTCCCTATGGCTGAAAGGCAGGGACAGGATTTGAATGTACCAAAATTCCAGCAGGGCATTCATTCCCTTATCATTTGGAATATTAAGCGTTTACAACGCCATTCAGTCGGTAGCCAGACAGGGAACGGCGTCAGAGTGTTTGTAGTATCTGTAACCCCGCCATGCTCCACAGGAGTTCCTACGGAAAATGATGGGGCTATAGAGAAATAAAGCACTACATTATAGACAGACTATATTTAGCCGGGAAGTATTATTAAAATGACTACCTACCCAACAAACTTTGTTCAGATGTGTATACTATTCCTGTTCCTTAAGTGTTCTTCACGGCTAGTGAATTGAACAGACTATAATTCTAATACTTATGTTTGAAAATAGACTTGTATTTACTTTACTCTATGACATTTTCAATCCTGAATTTGAATTATAAATATAAGTTCACTCCGAAAAGATTATGACTCCGACTTTTTCTAAATATTACATAAACCATTAAAATGGTTATAAAATCTTGTAATATATTGATAACCCACGACTTAAGTCGTGGGTTGAACTTAATAAACAAATGATTATGAACCGTTTCACGTGTCCGGCTCTTGACGGAACGGTTTTTTTCACTCGAAAATTACCTTTCTGGACTGGGCTCAAAAATAGTAAAATATATTTTTACTTGAACATTTAATTCGTTGTAAATTTCCGCCGTTTAATATATTTAAATATTGTAAGATTACACACCCAAAATCATTATTAAATAAGGAGAGTTAACAAATGTATTCATCAATTGATTCATTTATGGAAAGAGTTACTGCAAAGAATCCCGGTGAAAAGGAATTTCATCAAGCTGTTTACGAAGTTGTGGAATCCATCTGGGATTTTTTACAAGAGAATCCCCACTACGTCCACGCAAAAATTATGGAACGTATCATTGAACCGGAACGGGTTCTTATGTTCCGAGTACCCTGGCGAAATGATCGTGGGGAAATTGAAATTAATCGTGGATATCGAGTTGAATTTAACTCAGCAATCGGTCCCTATAAAGGAGGTCTTCGATTTCATCCATCTGTCAATCTAAGTATTTTGAAATTTCTGGGATTCGAACAGGTGTTTAAAAACAGTCTAACCACACTTCCTATGGGTGGCGGTAAAGGAGGATCAGACTTTGATCCAAAGGGTAAATCTGATAATGAAGTAATGACCTTTTGCCAGTCTTTTATGACTGAACTCTATCGCCATGTGGGACCCGATACTGATATCCCCGCAGGTGACATCGGTGTTGGAGGCCGAGAGATTGGATTTCTGTTTGGCCAGTACAAACGGATTCGCAACGAATTTACAGGTATTCTAACCGGTAAAGGACTTAATTGGGGTGGAAGCTTGATTCGTCCAGAAGCAACTGGATATGGGGCTGTCTATTTCGCAAAAGAAATGCTTAAGACTCGCGATGAATCCTTCGAAGGCAAAACGGTGGCTGTGTCCGGTTCCGGTAATGTAGCTCAATATGCAACCGAAAAAGTTAATCAGCTTGGGGGAAAGGTTGTAACCTTATCAGACTCAAATGGATCCATTCACGATCCTGATGGGATTGATGATGAAAAGCTGCAATTTATTATGGAACTGAAAAATGTAAAGCGCGGTCGGATCAAGGAATATGCAGAAAAATACGGTTGTGAGTATTGGGAAAACGAGCGACCATGGAAAGCACAAGTAGATGTAGCCATTCCCTCTGCGACTCAAAATGAAATCAATAAAGAAGAAGCTCAAATGCTGGTTGATAATGGATGTGTCTGTGTTGCAGAAGGTGCCAATATGCCATGTGAACCTGTAGCAATAGAAGTCTTTCACGAGAAAAAAAATCTATTTGGACCTGGGAAGGCTGCTAACGCCGGCGGAGTGGCGGTTTCTGGTCTGGAAATGAGTCAGAACAGTATGCGCCTTGGTTGGTCACGCGAAGAAGTAGATCAAAAATTGCACAACATTATGATAAATATCCACGATGCCTGCGTTAAACACGGTACAGAGGGAGAATACGTTAATTATGTTAAAGGTGCAAATATCGCAGGATTCATAAAAGTTGCAGATGCAATGCTGGATCAGGGCGTCGTGTAACAATAACAACCAGCTACAATTCAAAAGAAAACGGGGAGAATTCCCCGTTTTTTTTCTAAAATATTTATATTTCTCACTTCATATTAATAATACAACTGTAATATAATCTGTATTTAACGACATTTATAACTCAAAAATGAGCCAAAATATAGTTAAACTGAAAAATGACCATTTTAAAAATGGCGTTAAGAAATTCTATGAAAATACCGTTAAGAAAAATAAATGCCTGCCCCGCCCGCCTGACATCTTTCGGGCAGGTAGGGAAGAAATACCGTGCTGGGGTTTGAATCCGGCGGCTGCCGGATGAGTTTTTATTTTTTAGGTGTTTTTGTAGAATTTTAGCAACATTTTTAAACCGATCTTGATTTTTTGGTACTTTTGTATCTCCGAAGGAGTCCGGCTGCCGACGGACAAGACAAAAGTACAAATAGATTATTTGGAGCAATGTCAACGAATGTTAAGAAAGTAAAAGTGATTTATATTTCACCCTTTCAGGGTTTGAAATCATATTGTATAAACAGCTAAGAATCATTACATCCCTTCAGGATTTACCTTTTATATCGGATACAAAGTTTTGAGAGGAATACCTGTTTACCATAGCAAAACACAGGAATAACGAAGGATTTACAAAACATAAGAGGTTATAAATCACGTTTTGAAGTGAGAAATGTTAGTAAAATATTAATGGGGTTAAACACCTTTTGAATTATATCCCGGGAGACTCCTGTTCATCCATTATTTCTGGTTGAGGTAATAAGGGCTTGACTCCAACCCCATAACCCGTTCTTCCATCAATATTAATAGTAATAGGAGAATCCAGTCGAATCCACCTCACGAAAGAGGTTTTATCAAAAACAGCCTGTTCTCTCAACCAATCCCAATTAATAAAATCCATTTTACTCCTATGATTAATTGTTAAATACCCCACTCGAAGACTGGTAACATTCTGAAAAAAATGACTGCCAAAAGATAAATCTATATTTAGATCTTCAAGACCAACTTCAACAATGACTTTCGCTCCTGATATCTGATTCCATTTCACCGGAATTCCCAACCACGGATCCACCGATCCCCAGCGTCCCGGTCCAATTAATAAATAAGGAGATTTCTTTCCAATATTCTTGTTAAAATTTGCAATTTCCCTTGCAATTTGCTGAGTCTTTGACACATTAAACTTTTCGGGCTTAACGTAAATGATGTCCTGAATATCCTCTATGATACCATCTCCCAGTGATAATTCACTCCTACAAAATATGTCCTCATCTCCGATGAGTTCACTGCGCAGATTTCTGGAATAGTGATCAAAAGCCATAGGGCGAATCTGCAGAAAACAAAATTCATGGGGTACAGTGGGATCACTTGACATATTAACAGAAAATTCTATGTCAACAGGACATCCCATAACCTGTTCACCAATATCAAGTAATTCAGATAAAATATCCGCCAGTGGAAACATTTTCCATTTCAAAATATTAGAAAATGTCACAACACGGGTTCCCTCATAATTTAAAGAATCACGTACAATATTATCTTGTTTCGTAAGAACGCTCCCCACATGTTGAAGGGTGCCATCTTCCTCGGCATCTGCAAGATCATAGAGACTAAGATTCTCATCCTCAATGATTCTATCAATACGTTCATCACAATCCATGGTTAAAGCGTAAAACTGGAATTGAGAATTCTCCAGTATAGCTTTTGGGGAATAAAATTGTGGTAAAATAGAAGGATATTTAGGTGAAAATATCAATGCTTTACCTCCTTCTACCACCATTTTACCCAACCCCAGAGAAACGTATGTAACTCCTTCATCTCGTTTCATATAAGACACAGGGTAACAATTGATACTCTTAGTAACCCCGCTGAAAGTGGGATAGAATTTTCCATCATAACATTCTCCAATCAATTCCTGAATAACGACTCCCATCTTCTCATCCTCCTGACGACGTAAAGAGGACTCCATTACAGATTTTATCTCCGTAAAAAAAGTAGAAGCATAAACCAGTTTGATTGCGTCACAAAGATTTTGTAAACGTTTTTCAAAATCTTTAGAACAGTTAGATAACATATACGTAGAGTACATACCCGCCAGAGACTGGTACTGGGAATCCTCAAATAGGCTTGAGGATCTAACGGCTATTGGATAATTTACTTTTTGAAGAAATTGTTTTAGAAATTCTATCAATTTTTCTGATAAGTTCCCTTTTAAAAATCTTTTTCTGATTTTGTTATTATCAGCAGTCCGAAGAGCAAAATCCCAGAAATCGTTTTGACCCATAAAATCATCAAACTCATTTGTACCGATCACAACACTTCTGGGTATCCGGATAATGACATCGGGAAATTTTTCATCTATATTTGTTTTAGAGAATAAAGAATTGACATAAGCAAGTCCTCGTGCTTTCCCCCCGAAAGATCCTCCTCTAATTCTTATTAAAGTGGCTTCTGGATCAAAGTCTCCACGATGAGATTCAATGATTCTTCCCCTCCGCTGTATGGTTTTTGCCCTCTCAATGGCTTCAGCCAAATATTCCCGTAAATCGTCAGTTGAAGAAAAATCCTGTATTTGTTGTGGGCGTAGTTCGGACGCTAACCAGAATTCACTCCTTGCTGCTATCCAATTTGAAAAATGATTTCTAGATGCATGATAAAGTAAAGATTCTTCAGGAACCTGGCTCACTGTATCTTTCAATTCCCGTAAATTAGAGGCTTTTGCAATCTCTTTTCCATCAGGAAATCGAAAAACAAAATCACCAAATCCAAAGTTATTGATAATAAACTGACGAAGTTCCTGCAAAAGTGTTTCTGATTTCTTATTCAAGAAATCCACTCTCAATTCTTGAGCTTTTTCAGTAGAAGTTTCATCTGATGATTGAAGTAAAATAGGTACGGCAGGATCAATACTGCGAATCCATGTTGCAAGTTCAAAACCAGCAGATTTATTCTCCTTCCCACCTCTCATAAATCGAATATCTGAAATAACACCCAGAATGTTCATCTGATATTGCCTAAAATATTTCTCCGCCTCTTCAAAAGTACCGACCAGTATTATTTTGGGTCTTGCCCGCAAACGAAGCATCCGATGTGCATCGTTTAAACTTTTATCCATCAGGTGACGGGTATGATAAATGATCTCGGAATATATTTGAGGTAAAATAATTGAATAGTAATGAGGACTGTTTTCAACAACGATAATAGCCCTTACGTCTCCTATTCGAATATCGCGATCAATATTTTTTGTATCCTCAATATACTTTATAATTGCTGGAAAAACATTTGCGTTCCCGTTCCAAATAAACACCTTATCAATTGAAGTTACAGGTATAACATCAGGTAAATATTTAAGTTCGGCTACATCATAGGCAAGGAGGACAACTGGAATGTGTGGGTACATTTTTTTAACCTGAGAACCAAAACTGATTGGGTCCATATCATAAATCCGTTGCATAGTAATCACCAGGTCAAATTTACGCTTGGAAAGAATTTCCATAGCGTCAGTGGCTGTTGAGGCACGCCATGCTCTGGGAGCATATCCCAGATGCAACCCAAGATATTCATTCAGAATCTGCTCGGTAAGTCTTCCGTCCTGTTCAATTATAAATGCATCATAGGGACTGGAAACAATCAAGATTTCGTGGATACGATGAAGCATTAAATCGTGATAACTTTGTAACTTCGAGTGATTTGAAAGTGTATTTTTATCCATTTTTAAAAGTAATATTTCAATTTGAAAATTTTCTATAGGAGATATCAAAACTCATAAATGATACCCTAAATTCAAAAAGCATAAAACTATGATGTTCAATATTTTATTATATCATTGACTTGAACATCCTGTAAAATATATTGCCATTGAATATTTTGTACTTCATTAGGATGGGTTGAATGTACCAATTGATAGTTACCAAATCCTTGAAAATCAATAAACAGAAACTGGACACCCCTCTCAAGTGAATAATAGTACCAAATTTCATAAGGAAGATCAAATAGATCACTCCCTGATGGATACTTATCTATTTCCTCATATTGACCATATTTAATTAAAATTTTCCCACGGTCTGTTTTCCACCCTTTGTCACTTGAGGTAGTGAATTCTTCATTCGCTATATGGTAAAATTTATCTATGGCTAATTTATATCGATTTAATCCCTTAGGTTTACCTAAGTTTCGTTTCTGGAAAAATTTAATAATCGCTTCTTCTTTACTATTCCTATTTAACGATGAATAAAATTTCTTTTCCTCTTCACTGGATAGATAACAAACCAGATCATAATAATTATCTACACGATCATCGCTATATAATGCGATTTCACCCTTAAGGTTTGAATCCAATTCCATTGTTTCACCTTTTCTATAAACAAAAAAGCGTTTTTCTATAAATATTAATTTTTCAGAAACTTTATCAACCACTTCTACAACTAACATATATTTTCCTGTACGAAATCCAACAATATTAATTGCAGTATATTCAACACTTGATGGTTGTGAACTCACCTTATTAAATGGACCACGACTCATAACACAATTCATATAGTGATCCAGAATACGATATTCGATTGAATAAGAACTAGGTGTTCCAGATAGGTTATAAATTTCCAGGTATGGATACATCATAGGAGTTTGTAATGTAAAAAGATTACTCGCATTTGGAATAATTTCTAATCCATATTTTGAGAATGTAGATTCTATTTTTTTGGTTTTTCGAATACTTGTTGCAAATTCAATATCACTCGTACATAATTCGTCTTCTGGAAATTTACTAATTGAGATATCTTCAATTCGTTTAGTTGAAGTCCCCCCGATTTCATCTACTATTTCAACAACTAGTTTGTATGAGCCAGGAGTTATCTCAAAAACAGATAACTGTGGTATTTTTTAACTTGATTTCCGATCAGGCATATTAGGAAATGTATGAGTTACACTATACTTATCAGCATTTACTATAAGAGTATCCTTTAGTACGATAATCCGGATGGTAGCATCAATTTTATATCCATTTTGGGTTTCTTCAGTTTGAAATAGATTAATTGGAATGAGCAAGTAAGTTTCAAAATATATCTTATTCTCAGGTGATTGGAATGTTGCATAATCTAAGTCGAAAGGAAAAGTTGAAAATGAACCACTCATTAAAATATTGGGTATAAATAAAAAAAGGGAAAGATTCGATTTTTTTACATTCACGATTTTAATTAATTTATTTGAACAGATACGATTTTTGAGATCCCTGTCTGTTCCATTGTTACTCCATAAAGATATTTAGCTGATTCCATCGTCAATTTATTATGAGTGACAATAATAAATTGTGTATCCTCTGAAAATTTTTCAACGATCCTGGTAAACTTAGCAATATTATTATCATCAAGGGGAGCATCCACCTCATCAAGGATACAGAATGGACTTGGTTTTACCTGATAAATAGAAAAAAGAAGTGCAATGGATGTAAGTGCTTTTTCGCCAGCAGAAAGACTCCTGAGGTGTTGAGTCCTCTTACCGGGCGGTCTTGCAGTAATGGAGATGTCCGCATCCAATGGGTCTTCATCCCCGGATAGATGAAGATCTCCCTCTCCCCCTTCAAAAAACAATTTAAATGTCTTCTGAAAATTTTTCCGAATTTGATTGTACGTGTCAGTAAAGCGCCGTCTGGCTTCACTATCAATTTTACGAATAGTCTGCAACAAACTCTCTTCAGATTTAATGAGATCTTTTCTCTGTTTTTCTAAAAACTCCAGACGATTGCTTTCCTCCTCATACTCGTCTTTAACAGCCATATTGATAGGACCAATTCTCTCAATACTTCGCTCTATACGATCAATTTGAAGAGTTAATTCATCCGCACTCATAGTTACATTAAATGAACGGGGTATTTCCATCTCATATTTCTCTTCTAAACGATGTTTAATCAAATCAATCTGTCGTTTACAATCCGCAGCATCAAGTTCGAATTTTTTCAAATCATCTGTTAATTGTTCACTTTCGTGATGTACTATTTTTATCTTACTCTGCAATTCATCAATTTGTTTATATGTATCCGAAAAAGTTTCTTCCTTTAATTTTTTAACAGATGATTTATGACGAATCTCAGCATTCAATTTTTTCAATTCCTTCTCAGAAAATGCAATTTCTTGAGTCATTTGATCACTTTGAGCTTGTATATCATCTATCTCATCAGAAAAATCTACAATTCTCTGATCATATTCCTCTATATTGCCATGTAAACCTTCAATCTTGTACTGAAGATTATCCCTTTCATTCTCAAGACCAATCAGATCAACTCTCAAATCCTGAATAATGTTGTTTATTTGTTCTCTCTTTTCTTTTGTATCGTCAAGAGTCTTTTTTGCTCTATCTATTTTCTCTCTATAAATCTCTTCTTGTTCTTGAAGATTTTTCAACTCTGGCGTGAGCTTGTCAATGCTCCTTTCAAGGTTTAAAATATCCTGCCGAATGGTAACAATTTCATGGGTAATGGTTTGAAGCGATTCAATATTCTGTGAGATGGAAAATTCATTCTGAGTAATATTTTTTTCTATTTCAGCCAGGGTATCAATCTGTTTTTTCATATCCAAAGATAACTGTTTTTGCTGGTTCTCCTTTTCTTCGAGCAACAAATCAATGTTTTTTGCCTTATCCTGATTTTTTGCACTTTCTTTAATGAGTGAGTCAATCTGTTTGTCGAGACTAACAATTTTATCTTTCCGACCCAGTACCCCAATTTCTTGTTCTCCGTTGATACTAATTATCGATCCGTTTTGATCATAAAATCGACCACTGAGGTCAGCTATATGTCCTCTGAATTCTCTCGTGTTCCAGACTTCTTCAGCGACTTTTTCATCTTTGACAATAAGAACGTCGTTCAATAAATAATTGACCAGATGTTCCACATTTTTCTTACAACTGACTAACTCTGATGCCACTCCGATCACGCCATCTACCTTCGGTAATGATAACTTCTTTTTCGTTGTATACACTTCACTATCCAATGGAATTATTGAGACCTTTCCAACTTTTTCGTGCATAACTTTCTTTAATATCTTGATTGCAGAGTTTCGTGTTTTGCAGACAAGATAGCAGGAAATGTCACCTATTGCTACCTCAATAGCTGGTCTTAATGATTCATCAACTTGTATGATATCAGCTACCGTACTGATCACATCCCGATATTTCTTTAAATTTTTCAATACATATCTAACGCCAGAAGGATAACCTTCCCGATTTTCAATAATTTCCTTATAAAATTGTAATTGAGACTCCAGTGCTTCTACCTGACTGGCAATTCGATGGAAATCAAGAGAAAGTTTATGTTTTTCAGTCCTTAAACCTCTAATATCTTCATCTACTTCATTAAGGACCTTACGATCACTTGATATCGTTTTTTGAAGGAGTTTCCGCCTACCCTCTAACTCATTCTGAGATTTTTCTGTATCACCACGATTATTTTCCAACTCTACAATTCGTTTTTCCAGCGTTTTTAGTCGATCAGATTTTTCGTTTAACAACTCCTCAGTTCTATCTAGATGCGAATTTGTTGAATTGATTTTTTGTAGATGATCTAACCTTAAATTATTGAGATGTTCAAGATGATCTTCTGACTTTGAAAAGGCACTATCAACTTCACTAAAACTTGATTTTTTAAAACGATATTCTTTTGATTTATCAGAAATTTTTGGTTCAAGGGATTCCAAGTTTGTTTTTAACTCTTCAATTTGGAATTTATTGGACTCAATCCTTTTGTTATCTTCCTCTTTTTCAAACTTTAGACGAGATACGGTTTGTTTGGCTGATCTTTTCTGTTCACTGAGAACAAGAATTCTATCATTCACCTCCTGACGTTTCGACAAAAGATCATTGAGTTCCTCCTCAAGTCCACTAAGATCTTTCTGCTGTTCTTGATAAATATTTTGATGTTCAGTCAACGCATTTTCAAGACCTTTTTCTTCATCTTCGTAAGTTTTTCTCTGGAGATTCATCGAAGTAATTTTTTCGTGTGTTGGCTCCAGTTTGGATTGATGTTCCAATACCTTGATATAAGCAAGTTCTACTTCGTAATTCTTCAAATTTTTAATTAGAGTAGCATGTCTGTTATATCGTTTCAGCTGCAATCTGAGGGCATGGACTTTCTTCTCTACCTCGACGATTATATCATCTACCCGATCAAGATCAGATCGAATAGCTTCAAATTTCCGAAGTGTAATTTTCCTCTGGTTTTTATATTTATTAATCCCAGCCGCTTCTTCGAACATCCGGCGCCGATCATCAGCGGTTTCACTCAGTATTTGTTCCACCATCTTTAATTCGATAACGGAATAAGCATCAGCTCCCATACCCGTATCTATGAATAAATTATGGATATCTTTTAACCGACACGAATTTCGGTTTATCATATAATCGCTTTCACCATTTCGGAAAACCCGCCTGGTAATTTCCACATCTGTATATTCAATCGGTAATTTCCCTTTGTCGTTATTAACCGTAAGGCTGACTTCGCAGACATTCAAAGGTTTCTTTCCGGAAGAGCCATTGAAAATAACATCTTCCATTTTGGATCCCCGCAGTAAACTGTATTTCTGTTCGCCAAGTACCCATCGTACCGCATCCACGATATTTGTCTTTCCACAGCCGTTTGGACCCACTATAGCCGTAATTCCCTCACTAAACTTCAATTTTTCCTTATTAGCAAAGGATTTAAATCCAAACAGATTTAAATTAGAAATATACATCGATAGTTAAGGACCTAACCGGGTGGCCAGGTCATCTTCCTCCCACCCAAAAGGTGAAGATGGATGTGAAAAACATCCTGCCCCCCATCAGCGTTACAGTTAAACAGTAACCGGTATCCGGGTTCTGCAATATCCAGTTCCTTTGCCAAATCCTTTGCGGTTAGTACCAATTCACCAATCAATCCTGAATCCCCCTTATCCAAATCATTCATGGTTGCAATATGTTTTTTAGGGATAATTAATAGGTGATTAGGGGCTTGAGGATTAATATCCTTGAATGCCAGCAGAGTGTCCGTTTCAAGGATAATATCTGAAGGAATCTCTTTTTTTCCAATCTTACAAAAAAGACAATCAGTCATGAGCACTTCTCCTGTTAAAAAATGTATCAAGAACAGACATTGCTGCGATTGCAGCCGTTTCTGACTTTAATCTTCTTTGTCCCATAGAGACAAAAGGAATTTTGTGTTTATTGATTAGATCAATTTCAGTTGTGTGAAATCCACCTTCTGGACCGATTGTTATCCAGATATCATCTAAATTCTCTGGAAGATCGGTCAGATATTGCCAGATTGAGACATTGTTCTGACCGATTTGTGTTACTATCCCGTTACCCTTTCTCATCAAATTGACCCACGTATAAAACTCCATAAGTGGATGGATTTCAGGTAAATAACCTCTTCCACACTGTTTCACTGCGCTTCTTGCAATCTTTTCAAGTCTCTCCAAATTAACCTGCTGTTTTACATTATGTTTCATCATCAGTGGTGCGATGGATGCAACTCCAAGTTCTGTACATTTCTCTACCACTAAATCAATTTTATCTCCCTTGAGAATACCAATACCAAGATGATATTTCACACCGGGTTCGTGATAAGCTTTAATACTTTCGTGAATAGTACCAGATATTAAATGATTATCATCAATGTCCCTGACAACAGCACGATATGCAGCCCCTTCACCATTTAACAGGATCACTGCATCACCCAGATTCACTCTTGCCACTCGATAGAGGTGATGGCTCTCATTTTTGTCCAAAATGAAATGATCATTTTGAATCGTTTTTTGTTTGACAAAAAAGTGGTGGATTTCCGTCATTATCTTCGATTGAATCTACCCAGCATAATTTTAAAGGAATATCCACTATAATTATCCCGTTCATCAACGACTTTTCCCATAGGAAGAAACTCATAACCAATACAAACAGAAAACACTGATCTTCCCTGTAACATAAAATCCACACCTCCTCCAATGAGGACTCCATATGAAATCAGAGTATTTACATTTCTCCAACGCTTTGTGAAAGATCCTGTTTCTGCAGTATCAAAAATAAAGTCTGGACCAGCATGGAATGTGACATAGGGATTAAAATTATTCGCAATTTGCCCTGCAAAGGGATAGTACTTTATCCCAAGATAGATGGGCATCAGTAAAAGGTTTTTCACGTTTGTCTTATACGTACGACCTGTAAACCAATCAGTCACTGGCATTTCCGCTTCACCCAGAATATCTATAAATTGTCCGAGAATTTGGTACTGTAATTTTTCCTCAATGTTAACGGCATAAAATCCACCCAGTCCTGTTCCATGTTCTGCTGTTTTGAGTACAAGTCCATACGATTTCCCCATGAAATTTTGAGATGGGTTCGAATGTAACTGTGTTATAAAAACAGAAAAGAGACTAATTCCAACGAATATCTTAAAAGCAATCTTATTCAACAATTGTAACCTCATATTTAAGTTAAAATTTATAACGTACCCTTCATAAGACAAAACAATTTGCCAGACGACCGAAGATTGAAAATTGAAGATTGAAAATTGAAGATTGGAGAATGAAAATTTATGATTTACTTTTTACTTTTTATAAACACCAAACCCTGTGAATTTAACTATTAAGTGCAACTAAATTGTTTTGAAAGTATCCGTAGAAAATAAACTTCAAGTTCAAATTGTGGGATAATTACTGGTTAAAATGTCGAAGATTACGTTTTCCGGTATGAACTGTAACGTAAGTCCCGCCAGCAAATAGTATATATTTTGTGAGTAATTGTAAACTTTGGTTTAAACATTATTTTTCCCCTAAACAATTCTGATTTCTTCCGGAGTTAGGTCGTAGAGTTGGTAAACAAGCCGGTCTATTTCGGCTTCAATGGCAGTGGCTACTATTAAACTACTCACCATCTTTATTCCTCGTAAGCCTTTTCATCTCACGGTCAAAATCAGATATATATTTTTTATCTTCTTCTTTTCTAAATTTTTCATACTCCGTTTTCGCTTTTTCAATGGCTTCTTGGACAACTGGTTATGGGGGATATGATATAGGAATGTGTGCATATAGCGAAAACACTGACGATAATTGTGATGATATGTTTTTAACTTATTCGTGGACAGCTATTTGGGATTGGGCTACAGGTAATAGTTATGCTTCTCAGGGTGTTTGTGAAGACGTTGCTACGCATGGGCCTGGTACATGTGTTTATGATGGGTTGTTGTGGCATTTTGATCCTCAATTAATGAATGACGAGTGTGCAAGTGGTCAGAATGTTGTCCCGTGTCCTGCACGAGTTCAATTGTCTTTCTTTAATATTTATAACTTAATTGGGGCTATTATAATAATTGTTTTGATTTACCTTGCTTTAAGTTTGAGAAAGAAGAAAAAAGTAAAGAGAAGAGTTGTTAAGAAAAGAAAGAAGAAAAAATAATTTTATTTAACCAACACCATCTTTTTTGTTTCAGCATAATCTTCTC
>CAZVFT010000036.1:0-23466 GCA_964626495.1 uncultured bacterium | reverse complement strand
TCGGATTAAACTCAAAAGACTTTATCCGTCAATTGTGACTTAACATGACACTAGTCTGGAGATAATTATGCCCAAAATAGCGTTAATCAAAGGTGATGGTATCGGACCTGATATTTTGAATGAATCGATAAAGATAATTAATGCTTTAAATGATGGTTTTAATCTTGATTTACAGGTTGTGGAATTTGAACTTAGTGCTAATCACTATTTGACAACTGGGATAACCATCCCTGAAGAATTAGTTGATGAGTTGAAAAACAAGTTCAAGGCGATCATTCTTGGACCGCTTGGCGATAAACGGATTTCTAATAACATACACGCCAGACAAATTATATCTACACTGATACGTGAATTAAATCTTTTCGCCATTAGCCGCCCCGTTTCTTTGCTCAGTTCAGATTTATGCCCATTGGAAGGTAAATCCGAATCAGAAATTGATTTTCTGGTAACATACGATAGTTCTGGAGAATCTTATCCTAATTTGGGTGGGTCGTACAACAGAGAAAAAGAAGATGAAATCTCAATTCAGGAGATAATTTATACGAAAGTTAGTGTAGAAAATATTATCACCTTTGCTTTTGAGGAAGCTATCCGTTATGGAAGAAAAAAAGTAACTATGGTGGATAATCCCATTTCTCTGAAATTCGGTCACGATTTATGGATGCGGATCTTTCGACAGGTCAGGCACAAGTTTCCAGATGTTTCTGCTTCTCACATTCCGATGAACCTTCTTGTTCCTCAACTTGTGACTGATCCGGACAGGTTTGACATAATCGTAACAAATCATCTTTATGGTTCCATTATTTCTGAATTGGGTGCCGCTTTTCAGGGTGGATTTGCTATGGCGACACAACTTTATTGCGATGGAAAAGGAGTTGTTATGATACGACCAATGATAGGACCACAACAGCAGTATATTGGAAAGGATTACGCAAATCCAATGTCAGCAATTTTATGTGTAAAACATGTGATGGATCATTTTCAAAAAAAGAAGGCATCTAAAGCCATAATAACATCTTTAAAAAAGGCATATAAAAGTGGTTGGGTCACTCGGGATCTTGGTGGAAGTCTGGGAACCAGCGAGGTAGGTGATTACATCTGCTCCGAGATGATGGAATTGACATAATACAGCAAGTGTTATTTTGGCATAGGAGTGTCAATTATTATCCATTGCCCGGTAAAAAATAACAAAATTCCTTTTTTAATTGGTAATTTAGAGGGCTAATGTTTTAACTATTATGGCAGATTTATCGCAAAAAGATAGAGAATTGCTTCATCAACTTTTCAATCCTGAGATGATTAACCATTTCGTGCAGAGTGTACCGGGTACTGTATCGGATGAATGGAACTCACTTTTTTCAAAATTGCTTGGTGTTGATTCAAAAAGCATCCCTGGTGAAGGGATTGATTTACAACTTTTTATTGATGGATCGGCAAGCTATCACACGAAACGAGCTGGAATTGGTGGTGTCTTCTACAAAGTGGAAGGTGATAAAGTGTCCGGGAATGAGCTCTTTATTTTTTCTGAACATATCGGAGAAGCCACCAGTAATGAAGCTGAGTACAAAGCACTAATTCGTGGTTTGGAGTATGCTAAACAATTTGATTGTGGATCAATTTTAATTAAGGCAGATAGTGAACTGGTTGTAAGGCAGGTGAATGGAAAATATAGAGTAAAAAATACACGTCTGAAAAAATTACATCAAATTGTTAATATACTATTGTCCGGATTCAGTTCCTGGGAAATAAATTATATTCCAAGAGGTCAGAACAAACGGGCAGATAAATTAAGTAGGCAAGGAATGAATAGGGAGGATTAGTATGAAAGCCGTTATCACAGCAGGTGGTCATGGAACACGATTACGACCGATTACCCATACAAAGAATAAACACCTCATACCCATTGGAAACAAGCCGATGCTTAGTTACGCCATCGAATATGTTCAGGAAGCAGGGATATCAGAGATTGGCATTATTATCAATAGTGGAGATCAGGAAATTAAGGATGTCTTTGGTGACGGCACGAAAATGGGATTGAATATCACCTACATTCCACAGGAAGTTCCTCTGGGCTTGGCTCACGTGGTGAAAATTTCGGAGTCATTTATTGGCGATGAAAACTTCATCTTTTACTTAGGCGATAATATTCTTGTTGGTGGAATTGGAAAATTTATTGAAGACTTTGAAAACAACGGATCAAATTGTCATCTTGTTTTAAGTAAGGTAAAAGATCCACAACGATTTGGGGTCCCTGAGATAATGAAGGATCAGATTGTTAGTATCGAAGAAAAGCCAGCTAACCCTAAAAGTGATTATGCTATCACGGGAATTTATCTCTACGACAGTTCCATTTTTAAAGCGGTTAACAATATAGAACCATCGGCGAGAGGAGAATTGGAAATTTCAGATGCTCATCAATATTTACTGGATAATGGAGCAACAGTTACTTTTTCTGAGATCACAGGATGGTGGAAGGATACGGGGAAAGCTAGTGATCTCCTGGAAGCCAATAGACTGGTGCTGGATAATCATTCTCCTATTATTTCAGGCAACACCGATGAAAACTCTACCATTGTTGGTCGAGTTTCTATTGGAGAGGGTAGTCAGGTGGAAAACAGTAACATCCGTGGACCGGTAATTATCGGAAAAAATGTGGAGATTCGAGATACTTACATCGGTCCTTATTCATCAATTTCTGATGGTTGTAAGATTATTGGGAGTGAAGTGGAATATTCGATTATTATGGATAAAACCATCATTAAGAATGTGAATGTTCGGATTGAAGCTTCGCTTCTTGGTCATAGTGTGGAAATCCGGCGTTCCCGCAGCATACCAGAAACACATCGATTTATGATTGGCGATCGAAGTCGCATTGAATTGAAATGATCTTCCTTAACCTCCCCTGATGATCATTAAGTCCCTTCAAAGGTTAAAATCTTCGACGTCCATTCAATCCCTGAGAAATAATATTCGAGAGATAATCTCTCATCTTGAAAATGAGGGTGATTTTCTCACTCTTGATGATGGAGCACAAAATGTCCATCGAGACTATTTAAATCGGGAGTTGGAGCAGATTGCTGAATCTCGCACTCTTGAAAGAGCGTTGTACTATATCGAGCGATTGGAGAGAGGTTTAAGTGAAGTGAGAACAAATGGTATCAACGATATTAATTTAAATCGCTGGAAGGAATATGACGATATCATTATAGATAGTCTATGGGTTTTAGATAAGCGGGATAATACCGGGGTACATTCCGCTGATTACTGGGGGAATTTTATTCCACAAATTCCGCAGCAGATGATAAAACGGTATACGAAAAAGGGTGAATGGGTTCTGGACTGTTTTGTAGGTAACGGAACGACGTTAATTGAGAGCCAACGCCTTGGACGGAATGGCATAGGCATTGAACTTCTTGAGGATGTTGCGTCCCGGGCGACGAAAAACATCGCCGCTGAATCAAATCAAAACAGAGTGGTCAGCGAAGTAATTACCGGTGACAGCAGAATTATTGATTACCCTTTGATGTTAAGTAAATACGGAATTGATACTGTCCAACTTTTGATTATGCACCCCCCTTATTTTGACATCATCAAATTTAGCGATGACCCCAGAGACCTTTCCAATGCTGAATCGATTGATGATTTTTCAAATCAGATGGGAGAAGTCGTTGAAAAAGCCTCATCTATTCTTGATAAGGGTCGTTATTTTGTACTGGTCATAGGAGATAAATATACCAAAGGAGAGTGGATTCCTCTTGGATTTTTAACAATGCAGAAGGTTCTGGAGAGAGGTTTCTTATTAAAGAGTATCATTGTGAAAAATTTTCATCACACAACAGGAAAAAGAAAGCAGAAGGAATTGTGGCGATATCGAGCGCTTGCAGGGGGATTTTATCTGTTCAAGCATGAGTACATTTTTGTATTCAGGAAAAAATAACGTGTTTTATTATCAGAGATGAACCTCAAAGAACGGGAGAAGGAACTGAAACAACGACACTCTTACCCTTATAAATGGGGACGATTACAAAATGATTGCTATGATAACCTTACGAACTTCATTTATTCTACTTTTAGATTTAAAAATTTATTGGCTGAGATAGAAAAACGTTTTTATGGGAAAGAAGAATATGAATCCTATTTTCACTACGTCATTAACCGTTGGTATAATTTCTGGTCAGCAAATAGTATAGAGAAGATATTTCATTCTCTGAGTGGGGTAGAAGCCGCTTCCGATGAGCGAGATCGACTTGTGGATTTTTCAATAGATGGGATTCGGTTCGATCATAAATCATCCATTTTTCCTAAAGGTTTTGGAAAGACCCTTTCTTATGCACATAAACATCCCGGAGAATTGATTGATTGGTTATACAAACACCAGAGTCAACAAAAGCGAAAACATCTGGAGAACAGACTTTTTATTATTTTTTATTCCAGGAAATCTTCCCATTGGAAGTTAAAAGCAGAACTTCAGTGGATTAAATCACTCATCGAGGATTATGTATGGAATTTTGATAGAGGGAATCTTTATCGCTTTAAAAGTACTAATAGTGTTTTAATACAATCAGACATCATTTGGGCAATAAAGTAATAGACTTGATTATTCACCGTCAAGAGCGCGAAGAAACGCAGAGTATTGTTATTATGGGAAATATAACAAATTTGAAAGAAATTTTTTGTCATAAAATAATTTGTGTAATATTTTTATTTTTCCTTCCTGCCCGCCCCACGCTGTGGGTGGAAGGCGGGCGTGAATCTTAGCGAACTTCACGGCTGGTGAATTAAACAGGATACATTCGATTCGGATGATTCTTCAGATAGAAAATCTTAAAGCTTACTTTCCTATAAAAAGTGGGATTTTATCAAAAACCTCAGGACAGGTGAAAGCTGTTGATGATATATCCCTTAACATTGAACGAGGAGAAACGGTGGGATTGGTAGGAGAATCGGGTAGTGGAAAATCAACATTAGGAAGGGCGATACTTCAACTTGTATCTCTTTCTGGAGGGCTGGTTCGATTTAATGGTGCGCCATACAATTTTTCCAGGAAAGATGCAATAAAGGTTCAGATGATCTTTCAGGATCCTTTGAGTTCGCTGAATCCGAGGATGACGGTTGGTGCTGGGATAGCGGAAGTACTGAAACATCACAAATTAGTTCCCCGCAATAAGGTAATGCATCGGGTTAAAGATCTTTTCAGGATGGTAGAACTTTCACCTGAATATATTCACAGATATCCCCACGAATTATCGGGAGGACAGTGTCAACGCGTGGGAATTGCTCGAGCTTTGTCTGTGGAACCTGAACTAATTATTTGCGACGAAATTGTCTCGGCTCTGGATGTTTCTGTACAAGCGCAAATAATAAATTTGTTGAAGAAACTTCAGACAGATAAAAGGTTATCTTATCTGTTTATAAGTCACGATCTTGCTGTAGTACGTCAAATTGCCCATCGAATTGCTGTGATGTATTGTGGGAAGATTGTGGAATATGGTGATGTCAATTCTATTATTCTGACACCGTTTCATCCTTATACTAAAGCACTAATAACTATAGCCGGTGAAAAAGGTCATCTCAAAGATATTATGAAACCGGGTGATATTGCGAATCCAGCCAACCTGCCGGAAGGGTGTCATTTCCATCCTCGCTGTCCAGTTAAAGACAGGGAAGATAAACTTCCCGATATCTGTAAAAAATTATACCCAGACTTAATTGAGAAAAGTGAGGGTCATTTTGTTGCCTGTTTTCAACAGAAAAAATGAACAATCTAATCAATAAAAAGGTTGCCTTTTACACACTCGGTTGCAAATTGAATTTTTCAGAAACATCAACTATTACTCGAAATCTTGTTAATAATGGTTTATGCAAGGTAGAATTCTCTGACAATGCAGATTTATATGTAATCAATACCTGTGCTGTGACTCGTGAAGCTGAAAAGAAGTGCAGAAAGGTAGTAAGGCGGATTTTACGGCGATCTCCGAATTCATTTGTTGCAGTCATAGGTTGTTATTCCCAATTAAATCCAGGTGAAATTGCAAATATTTCAGGTGTGGATATCGTATTAGGAAATAGTGAAAAATTCAACATCCTCGATTATCTAAACAATCTCGAGAAAAATGCAAAAACTCAGATTTATAGTTGCGATACTCTGGAAATGAAATCCTTTATTCCATCTTTTTCGAAGGGTGAAAGAACTCGAACATTTCTGAAAATTCAGGATGGATGTGATTATAACTGCTCCTTCTGTACTATCCCCAAAGCGAGGGGACAAAGTCGGAGCGATTCTATTCAAAATACGATGAGGTTAGCTCAAAATATTGCAAAAACCGATGTAAAAGAAATCGTTCTTACCGGAGTAAATATTGGAGACTTTGGAAAGGGAACAGGGGAAACCTTTTTCGATTTAATTCAAAAATTGGATAATATTGAAGGTATTGAAAGGATTCGGATTTCTTCTATCGAACCAAATTTGCTGACGGATGAGATTATTGATTTTGTACAGTGTTCAAAAATATTTGTTTCACATTTTCACATTCCATTACAATCGGGATCAAACAAGATATTGAAATTGATGCGCAGAAGATACAGTAGAGAGATGTTTTCCGATCGAGTTGAAAAAATTAAATCATTGTTACCGGATTGTTGTATCGGAGTGGATGTGATGGTAGGATTTCCGGGAGAAACCGAGGAAGAATTTACGGAAACATACAATTTCCTCAACAATCTGGATATATCGTACCTTCACGTATTTACTTATTCAGAAAGAAAATATATAAAGGGCGTAGATGATGATGCGAAAATTCCTGTAAAAACTTGTAGCAAAAGAAGTAAGATACTTCACTCACTTTCAGAGGACAAACGGAAAGAATTTTCTAATAAATATTTAGGTAAAATCGTCCCTGTTTTATTTGAGAATTATCAGAATGGTTGGCTGACGGGGTTGACTGGGAATTATATACGGACGCTTGTTCCAGCTCATACTTCACTTATTAATTCTATCTTTGAAGTCAAGTTAATTGATCACAATGGAAAATGTATGAAAGGAGAATTAATTAATTGAGTCAAATCTCTTTTATTGGAATAGCGGGGAACATCGCTGTAGGAAAAACAACCCTTACAAAGATTATTTCGGATCGTTTTAAGTGGATGGCGTACTATGAATCGGTGGATGATAATCCTTATCTGGAAGATTTCTACTCTGATATGATGCGATGGAGTTTCCATCTTCAAATATATTTTTTATCAAAGCGTTTCGAAATGCAGCGTAAAATTGTCAATGAGTGTAAACCGGCAGTTCAGGATCGTACTATTTACGAGGATGTTGAGATTTTTGCTCGCTCTCTTTACGAAATGGGAAATATGTCAAAGCGAGACTGGGATAATTATCATACGCTTTTCGAAGAAATGACATCTTACTTAGTAAAACCGACATTAATAATATATTTAAAAGCTTCGACAGATACCCTCATTACACGATTAAAAAAGAGGGGACGAGATTATGAAAAAATTGTTTCCCCGGATTACTTACATCGTCTGAATATTGCTTATAATCGATGGGTCAATAATGCAAAGAAAAACTTTTCCATTTTGACTGTTGAAGCAGATGAATTTGATATGTTAACCGATCAAGATAAACTTGATGCCCTTTTGATAAGTATTAGAGAAAAATGCAAAATCAACAACTAAGTTGCAATTATTTGACAGATTGGTATAATATCCGTAATTTCGCTCACCAGATACAGAAAAAGAGATGCGATTAATTACTATTATTCTCGTTTTTATCTCCGCCATTTCTTATCTATTTGCGGGTGAAAGTGGAGAGACAAACATTATTTTTCCTGATGTTTTGGTTGATCAAACCGGCCACGGGCAGATTAAACTAACAGTTGATTCTAAAGAGGAAATCTCAGGTTTACAATTTACACTGTATTTCGATCGCCAAAAAATCAAGCTTGGCACTCCTCAATTATCCAATGATAACCAGCAGTTCAGCATTGTTTCTCATACGGATGATGATTCCTTAAAGGTGTTAATGTTCAGTCGGGAAGGGGAATTTCTGGACAGGGAAGAACCCATTTTGACTATTCCCCTATCAACTATGAGTGAGTTTCGTGAATCCACCGATTTAAAAATAAAGCAGGTCATCGCCTCCTCACCCCATGGAAAAAAGATGAATATCAAGGTATCTTCTGGAAAGATTTATATTCTTCCTGACTTGCCTTTGGAATTTCATCTGGATCAAAATTTCCCTAATCCATTCAATGCGGAAACCGTAATCCGATTTGATCTACCTGAAGATGGTGATGTGCTGTTGATGATAAGAAATGTTCTGGGGCAGACTGTTCAAGTGCTGACTGATGGTTATCACAATGCTGGATTTCATTCCGTTGTCTGGGAAGGAGATGACAAAGAGGGGAATCTTGTTCCATCTGGTGAGTATATTTGTTCGATCTATAGCGAGGGAAAAACAATTTCGATGAAAATGGTGCTACTTCGTTAGCAAATGAAGTATTTTATTTTTTATAATTTGTCGGTTTAAAAAGGAAGGAAAAGAATAATATAATGAAAATAGTGATCATAGGAGCCGGTGAGGTGGGTTATCACCTTGGTAAAGGGCTCAGCAAAGAAAATCATGATATTACAATCATTGATGTATCCCCAATGAAATGCAAGAGGGCACGTGATAATCTTGATGTTATCGTTGTTAATGGTGATGGTGCCAGTCCGTCGATTTTAAGGGAATCTAATGTTCAGGAATCAGATTTGGTTGTGGCAGTTACACGAATTGATGAAGTAAACCTTATTGCATCGCAGATTTCTCACAGTTTAGGGGTGAAGCATATTATTGCACGGTTGCGAAATACCGAATACACCCAGAAGGATACCATAATTCATCCAGAAAAATTTGGTGTTGATCTGGTCATTCATCCAGAAATGGCAGCATCTAAGGAAATTGTGAGGTTGGTAATGCAAACGGCTGCCACCAGCGTGGTAGAATTTGAAGGGGGAAGGTTACAATTAATTGGCGTTCGTCTGGAAAGAGAATGTCCTATTATTGGAAATACCTTGAGCGAAGTACGAAGACAAAATATTCACTTTTCATTCAGTGCTGTGGCTGTGTTGCGAAATTCTGATTCCATCATTCCTCATGGTGATTTTATTTTTTCACCTGATGATATTTGCTATTTCCTTGTACGAAGAAAGCACGCGAATGACCTGTTCAAAATGTTTGGAAAGGCGGTTCGGGAAACCCAAGATGTGATGATTTTAGGCGGGGGGAAAATAGGTCGTGCGGTAGCTCGTCTATTGCAGGAAGAAATTTCTGTACGGTTGGTCGAAAATAGTCTTGAAAAAGCGAACCGCCTTGCCAGTGAACTGAATAAAACGTTGATCCTGAATGGAGATGGTACAGATATTGAGTTTCTGCGATCTGAGAATATTGAAGATCTTGACAGCTTTATTGCTGTTACGGAAAGTGAACAGACAAATTTGTTATCGGGGTTATTAGCAAAATCTCTCGGAATAAGACAAACAATAGTTCATGTTTCTACAACAGAGTACATCCCAGCGATGAAAGCCATTGGTCTAGATGCTGTTATCAGTAAAACCATGTCCACTGTAAATGTGATTCTTGAATACATAAGAAGTGACTATATCGCTTCAATAACAAATTTTGAAGATATCGAAGTTGAAGCCATAGAATTTAGTCCGGAACCTGGGAGTAAGATTACTCGAAATTTGCTTAAAGATATTAAATTTCCCACTGCTTCCATAGTGGGAGCCATTAACCATCACGGACACATTTCCATTCCCGATGGAGATACACAGATTACAGAAGAGGACTCCGTTCTTATCTTTACATTGCCCAGATTCATCCATAAGATTGAAAAATTGTTTACCTGAGTTAGATGCACTACAGAAGCCTTCTTAGCGTTCTTTCTGCCATTACTGTATTTCTTGGTCTAAGCATGTTGCTGGCAGCGGGATGGTCGCTTTATTACGGTGACGATGATCTGATGGGTATTCTATTATCATCTGGCGTAACCATAGGAATTGGATTACCCATTTGGTTTATGACTCGAGGACGAGCAGAGTTATCCATAAAGGATGGGTTTGCAATTGTTACTTTTGCATGGATATCTGTTGCTTTTTTTGGGTCACTACCATTTCTGTTAACAGAATCGATTACAAATTTTACGGATGCCTTTTTTGAATCTATGTCCGGCGTCACCACTACGGGTGCTTCCATCATTGGTAACCTTCAAACGCTTCCTCATCTTGAAAATGGTATCGAGAGTTTACCCCATGGTGTCCTTTTCTGGAGAAGTTTTATTCAGTGGATTGGTGGGATGGGAATCATTGTGTTTTCCGTTGCTATTTTGCCCTTACTGGGTGTTGGTGGAGTTCAATTGTTTAGAGCGGAAGTACCAGGTCCCGTCCCGGATAAAATTACCCCACGTGTAAGGGAAACGGCAAAAATACTTTGGCTGGCATATTTTATTATCAGTTTTGCGGAAGTAATCCTTTTACGATTTGGAGGACTTTCACTGTTTGATGCCATCTGTCATACTTTTACTACTATGGCAACTGGGGGATTCTCAACGAAAAATGCAAGTATCGGACATTTCAACAGTTCGTATATTCAATATGTTTTCATTATTTTTATGTTTCTTGCTGGTGTGAACTTTACGCTTCACTGGAGAGCCATCACCGGAAATTTTAGAGGATATTTTAAAAACATAGAATTTCGATATTATGTTGGATTGATCGTCATTATCACTGTAATAATGGTGATTAATAACATTTGCGATACTCACAATTTTTCTGAAAAAACGTTTCGAGAATCCCTTTTTATGACCGTTTCCATTCTAACTACAACAGGGTATGCTGTGGCGGATTATGGGTTGTGGGGTCCTCTCGCACAGCTTATTCTATTAACCCTTATGTTCATTGGGGGGTGTGCAGGTTCAACAGGTGGGGGAATGAAGGTGGTTAGAGTTGCAACTATTGTGAAATATAGTCTTTCGGAGACGAAACGCCTACTTCATCCTCGAGCTATCATCCCAGTTCGAATAGGTCGGCATATTATTTCTGATGATGTTATCAGGAATACCCTGGGATTTTTCCTGTTTTTCATCTCTATCTTTGTATCGGTTTCAATTATTCTAACAGCGATGGGGATGGATATTGTTTCAGCGTTTGGAGCCACAGCCGCATGTATTGGCAATATCGGCCCAGGCTTGGGATCAGTTGGTCCGGTGGACAACTATGCTCATTTACCCAATCTGGCTAAATGGTTGCTCTCATTTTGTATGCTAATAGGTCGTTTGGAAGTATTTACCGTGATTGTTCTTCTAACGCGAAGTTTCTGGAAAAATTAGGAGTAAAAACTATGGCAAATGTAAAGACTGAAATTATCGATGACGTTGGGATTATTACAATTGCTCGAGAGGATGTACTGAATGCATTAAATCAGGCATCAATAGTTGATATAAAAGATGCGTTTAGAGCATTAAAAAATACCACCGAAGTAGGTGTCATAATTCTAACAGGAGCCGGCGAAAAAGCTTTTATTGCTGGTGCTGATATTAGTGAATTAGCCCCACTAGATTCTTTGGATAGTATAAAATTTGCACGATTGGGGCAGGATCTGACAAATTTCATCGAATTATGTCCGAAACCGGTGATAGCTGCTGTAAATGGGTTTGCTCTTGGTGGAGGTTGTGAAGTCGCTCTTTCCTGTCATATTCGAATTGCCGCAGAAAATGCAAAATTTGGGCAACCGGAGGTAAAACTCGGATTGATTCCCGGATGGGGTGGAACACAACGACTTCCCAGATTAGTGGGAAAGGGACATGCTATTGAACTGATTACCTCAGGAAAGATAATTTCTGCTCAGGAAGCAAGGGAAATTGGACTTGTGAATCGAGTTGTGCCTTCTGAAGATCTTATGGAATCAGCTGTTGAAATGGCAAAATCTATTTTAAAACAGAGTCCTGTGGCTGTCAGGCTTTCACTGGAAGCCGTTCATCACGGGATGGAGATGACCATCGAAAAAGGGTTGGAATACGAGGCAAGCCAGTTTGGAGTTGCGTTCAGTACCGAAGATAAAGATGAGGGAACCAGTGCTTTTCTTGAGAAACGCTCCCCCAAATTTAAGGGGGTGTAAAATAAAAGTAGAATTTTCCATTAGAGCTTTTAGGGAGTAAGTATCAAGTCCTATGTCAATTTTTCTATTTTCCATTATTCCATCACTCCTCTGTGGGTTTTCCCATCTGGAGCATTACTCCAATGAATAAATACCTTTCCTAGTGAAATTTCATTACTCTACCTATCGCATTAAACTTCTATACCCATTCACTATTGCCCGAAGTTCCCACGATTACTACGACATCATTTATGTTTACCTGACTGAGAATGGAGTAACGGGTATTGGTGAAGCAGCACCCTCAAATCGTTACGGGGAATCCTTTGAACAAATCATTGAATGGGTTAGTGGAGATAGGTTTCAGAATTTGCCTGAATTCGAATCGTTGGATAGCTTTATAAAAAAGTTGCATTCTCGATGTAGTGAGATTCGATCTCTCAAAGCAGCATTTGATATCGCCGCTCACGATCTGTGGGGAAAACTAAATGATATCTCTCTTTGCCACCATTTTCATGCCAACCCTGATGAAACACCCATCACATCATTTACCATTGGGATTGATAATCTCGATGTGATTAAACAGAAAATAGTGGAATCTGAACCCTATCCTGTGTTAAAAGTGAAACTTGGGACGGATTATGATCGGGATATCATCACCAAAATTCGAAATCTCACTGACAAACCAATAAGGGTAGATGCCAACGAAGGATGGAATCTTGAACAAGCGCAAAGAATGTGTGATTGGCTTTCAAAGCAGAATATTGAATTTGTTGAACAACCGTTACCGACAGCTCAGTTGGAAGATATGGTTGTCTTGAAAGGTTCTTCTCCACTAAAACTGTTTGCGGATGAAAGTTGTCTGACTTCTGAAGATATTCCAACTCTTGATGAAGCATTTCATGGAATCAACATTAAACTGATGAAAAGTGGGGGCCTAAGGGAGGCGTATAAAATGATTCAGCTTGCGAAGGAGAGTGGTCTTGAAATTATGTTGGGATGTATGATTGAGTCTTCTGTAGCGGTGACAGCTGCTGCACATCTTTCACCATTAATAGATTATGCTGATCTTGACGGTAATATTTTAATTAAAAATGATCCATTTACAGGAGTTGCTTTAAATAAAGGGAAATTAGTCCTTCCTAATACTCCCGGACTTGGGGTACAAATTAGCCTTAATAATTCATCAGGGCTCGCCATAGGGCCTCTCCGTTGTCGGAACAGCTAGGACTACGGACTCCCCGTGGCGGGACGCCCAGGGCCGAGGCCCGCGAAGTTCGCTAAGTTTCACGCCCGCCTGCCACCCACAGCGGGTGAGGGCAGGAAGGAAAAATAAAAAATCCAACAAATTAAAAAACTGACAAATATTTTCCATGAAGATTGTTATATTTTTCACGATATCTTTAATTAGCGTTTCTTCGTGTTCTTAGTGGCGAATAATCAAGGTTAGAGAGGAAAGTAATGAAAATTATAGGGATTGAACATATTGCAATAGCTACTGAAGATCTCCAGAGAGCATCATTGTTTTGGAGTGAAGTGCTTGGGATCGACCATAGAGCCAGTGAGGAAGTGGAATCGGAAGGAGTGTTGGCTGAAATTTTCGATACAGGGAGAGGGAAGGTGGAACTTTTGTCTGAACTGGGAGAAGAATCTTCCATCACTAAATTTCTTGAAAAACGTGGACCTGGAATACATCATATTTGTTTTGAGGTAGACGATATTAAGGAAACAATCCGTAAGTTGAAAAATACGGATGTGGAGTTAATAAATGATACGCCAAAAATCGGAGCAGAAGGATACAGGATTGTGTTTATCCATCCTCGATCTACCGGGGGAGTGCTGGTGGAGCTAGCGGAGAAGACAGATGGTGAAGAAACTTGAGTTACTACTAAAGGTTACAACAAATTCCCTCAGACATTCTCAAGGAGAACTAATATTAATCATGAGTCTACTCCGAAAAGGGGTTTCACAGAGTGATCCCTTCGGGAAAAACCCCTAAAATGTTGTTTGATAACCCCAACTCTATCTTACTATCAATGCGGATATTTACTCCGACATTCATGTCGGGGATAAAGTTTCTCAAGTAAACAGCATTTATGCCAAAATAACGTTTTTGGAGGGGACTCAATCATTATTTTCTTTTTGTTGATATTTAAAGATAAACAGAAATGCTATTCCAAGTGCAAATGGCAATAATCCCCAAACCGCTGCTTTGATTTCACCTGAAGAAATCCACAAAGCAATGAAAAATGCTAATCCGACTAAAGTCCAGATCAATCCCAAATTTCGGTAGTTTCTTTCCTTTGGTACAGGCAGAGGAATATCCGAACCTTTTTCAATAGCTGTGATGATCTCTTTGCTCAGCAGAGCTCGTTTCTTAAAGTGCGACCAAATAGCCATTATTGTTATTGCTGCAATCGCTGCAAAAAAAGCAAGCGGTGTAATCCAAGTAGATGGTGTTGCCCAAGGTTCCATGTCTGTTCTCCTTTCTTATTTTGAAGATAATTTATTCGCAACAGTATGACAATAATTGATCAAGATTTGTTGCATAAAATTTTCTTTGCAACATTTTAGAAGAAATAATTGTCCCATATACACGAAGGTAATATGGAAGGATTCTATACTTGAGATTGTTTCAAAAGGGTATTGACGAAGATGCCTTTACAAAATTAATAGATGAATACGGACAACAGGTGTACAATATTGCTCTGTTTACAGTCCAGGATGAAATGTATGCAGAGGACATTACACAGGAAGTGTTTATCAAGATTTACCGGAAAATTGGTGATTACCGTGGAGATGCAAAACTTTCTACTTGGATTTACCGAATAACCAAAAACACCTGCTTCAATCATTTAAAAAGAGAAAAAAAGTACCGCGAAATGGATGAAATCTCCACTCACTTTTCAGATTACACCACACCCGAAACTGAGTTTCTACAAAACGAAAAGTATATTCAGGTGCGGAACGCTGTTGGTACTTTGCCGGAAGACCAGCGGATGGCGATATCGCTGTATTATTTTCATAACCGGTCTTATATCGAAATTGCAGACATAATGAATATTCCACTCAATACATTAAAGTCACATATACATCGGGCGAAACAAACGTTGAAAAATATTTTAAAAGTAGAGTAACACAATGGAAAAACACGATAATAACTTAAATAATTTGTTTAATCACTCATTGACTGAGATTCCCAAACCGCTTAAAATCCAGCTGGAAAATATACCAAAAACTCAAAAGGTCTGGGATTGGGTAATCATTTTGCAAATTTTATTTTTAACACCGGTTATTTTGTGGGGGTTAGTAAAACTGTCTCCGATGGTACTAAAATTTATGAGTTTTGTATCCGAACTTCTAATCCCGACTTATGGCGAGGCAACAATCGCTCATATACTACCTCTTGATTTTATTTTCGTGGTGTTCATCGGTTTGGTCACGGTGATATACTTTGCCTTGAAAGACGAATTGGTTTGGCGGTGATAGAATAAACTTTACGGGTTTCTGCAAATTACAAAAATGTGTAATAACAAGAAATGATTAACCAATATATTTATTTCAAATTATGTATATACCCAAATTGGTATATTATGAATATAAAATTCCAAGACAAATACCCCATTAAGTTCGCTTGATTATCACACTAGGATTATAGCAACACCGGGATGTAATAGACAAAGATCAACGGTTTATTCGTAAATATTACAAAATCAAATAAATATTAAAGGTGAAATGAAAACGATAATAATTCCATTAACATTCGTTCTAACTTTCAATATGATTTCTGCTACTGAACCCGAAGAACAATTAGCAATGGAACTTTTTACTCAAATGGCATCGGGGAATTGGGTGGAAGTTGAAAACATTTGTTTAAAACTGGCGGAGTTAAAACCTGAGGATCCCGATTACATTTTTCAGTTGGCGTGTGTGAATTCAATTCTAAACAAAAACGAGAAAGCACTGGATTATTTGGATAAATCCATCGAATTAGGATATACTAACAAGAAAGCCCTTAGAGATGATCCAAACCTAAAAAACATCCGTAGAACGAAACGTTTTAGAGAATTATCAGAGAAACTGGATAAAAAATTAGAAGTCCGATTTAAAGACGAAAAAATTCCGTTACCCGAACTTGAAAAATCTCTTGAAACGGACCTTTCAGAATATCTTAACGAAAATTATAAAACACCTGAAGATTATGTTATCAGCAAGTTTGACGACCACGATATTGTCTTTTTGGGTGAAGAGCATTATATCAAACAAAATGTTGAATTGATTCACAGGTTGATTCCAAAGTTATACGAAAACGGCATTTATAATTTGGGAATTGAGTTTGCCAACAAAGACGATCAACCGATGATAGATTCTATAATTTATGCTGATGAATATGATGACTTACTTGCACAAAAAGTGATGCTCAATTGCAGTGTTTGGGGATATCGCGAATATGTGGATATTTTAAAAACAGTTTGGGAATTAAATAGTTCGCTCACCAACACTGAACGCAAGTTTAGATTAATCGGGTTAAATGTTTCAATGGATTGGTCTCATGTAAAAACAAGAGATGAGCTTGACAGACCAGAAGTGAGGATAAAAGCTTGGGGAAAAGGTTCTGATTATGTTATGGCTCACACAATAATTGATGAAATGATAAATAAAAATGAAAAAGGACTTGTTTATGCTGGCTCGTATCACACATTTACCAAATATTATCAACCGAGATACAATGTAGCAACCCCCCCAAAAATTATAGAATTTAACAAAGAAAGAATGGGTAATCTCGTTTACGATAAAATTGGAGATAAAGCGTTTAATATATATCTCCACGGACATTGGGTAAACGCCAAAGGTTGGAATGAGCAAATTGTTTATCCCACAGACGGCGTAATTGACGCTCTAATGAAAACACAAGATTTTCCTGTGGGATTTGATGTAATCAATTCGCCGTTTGGGGATTTAAAAGGTGATTCATCATTTTTCAAATATGGTTATGATGATTTTAGGCTTTCCAATTTTTGTGACGGATATGTTTTTCTTGCACCTTTATCAGAACTTGAAAGTGTTCATTGGATTGAGAATTTTGTAAACGAAACTAATTTTAATATAGTTAAATCCATCCAGCAAGACCCAGTTTTTAGAAATGGGACCTATATCGACAAATTAATAATATTTGCCGTAAATGCAACTTCGTATGAGCTAAGAAGGGGATCCAATATTGAGTGGCAGTATCGGATTTTTGAGTGAGAGGAAATATAACTTTGCGGAAGCAAACTTCCGCAAAGGTTGAACTATTAATAATTCTAATTTTATCAAAACAAAAGGAATGGAAATAAAATGCTAAAAAATATAATTCCCCTACTAATGCTGTTTTTACTCAGTTGCTCAAATCAGCCAACAACAACCATAAAGGGCAAACTGTCGCTCGTTGACGGCAAACCAGTAATCAGTGGGAAAATCCTTTACAGTAAAGGATCTATAAAAAACGATGTAACAAAAAAAGTGGACATTCCCAAAGGGGGTGAGTTTTCACTTACAATAAAAGACAGAGATGAATACAAAATCATATTTGCTCACCACGACTATGCACCCCAGACTATTTTTTTAGACTGCTACAATTACGATCTTTATGAGTTCAATGTTACACTCAACCGCTACGCAACACCGGACACAGCTAAACTTGCTGTCGTCATAGAATTGGACAATTATGACTTTAAACATCCACTGAAACGAAATGGCAATATTTTATCTATTGATATTTCAACCGATAAAAACAGATTGAAATACCAAATATTCACAGGCAACAGAACAATCAATGGTGATGATAAGATTGTAGGCTGTGATGATTCCGGTGATTTTATCAGTGAAGTACAGGTTGTTGATGGAGTGGCTCATATCGAATTTTCTTATAATCCTGAATATTATGCCGACTATGAGGAGTATTATGGATTTGAAAATGTTCATAATGCCGCTTTCAATATTGGGGAAATTAAATTCAGAAATTTATACCGTAAATGGGCTCTAATTTTAAAAGAAAAGGTGGATGTTAGTGATACAACGCTTAATGACTTAGAACCACTTTTCGATGAGATGAGAAGAATTATTGGATCATCGGAAAACCGCACGGACAGTCTGTATTTTTATTCAATATTCAATAGGTATTTGGAAAGCTGGACGGACGAATATGACAGAGAAGAAGAAATACTGGCAATGTGGGAAGACAGAGAGTTTATTGCAGCATTACCGATGAATAGTGCTATTTCTTATGTTAGAAAAATATTCCCGATCGAAGATGATACTGATTCAACCGTCATTTTTACAATTAAGAAAAAGCGAGAAGAGTATTTTGAAAGCCTATTAAATGTGGATGTTTCAACATCTAAAAAAATCTCAATATTATATTCTTTGAGAAGTTATTACGAATATTCCGACCCCAATGAATCCAAGCGAGAATATTGGGAAAAGCGTTTGCTGGATGAATACCCAAAATCCTATTTGGCTCATAACATTAGACAAGAAATAGAAATGAACAGGATGCTTGAGAATTCCGCCCCGGGTTTTACTCTTCCTGACCGATACGGAGAAGAGGTAAGTTTATCGGATTTCATTGGAAGATACGTGTTACTTGATTTCTGGGGAAAGTTTTGTGGTCCTTGTATCGCAGAAATACCAAATATGAAAAAGGTCTATTCTGAATTAGATAAGTCAGCCATTGAATTTGTGAGTATATGCGTGGATATGGAACCTGAGCAGCTGCTGGAATTTACAGAAGAACGGGAAATGAGCTGGATTCATGTAAGTGCACCGGGATGGGGTTCGGAAACAGCAAAGAAGTACTATTTGAGTTTTGTTCCTCATTTACTTCTCATTGATCCTGAAGGGATTATTGTTCAGATGGATAAGGGGTTGAGAGGGGAAGAATTGCTAACTACGCTGCAAAAGTACCTGGATTAGTGAAGACAATATGTTAAATTCTTTTTAATCAAATTTTTTGTAGTGGATTTAAATTTGGTTTCAGTCAAAATATATTATAAAATTTACCGTCAAATTAGAGCATTTATTAAAGAATAGAAATTTGGGGTAATAATAATGTTTAAAAAAATAGTTACGATAATGGCATTCATACTTGTTCCATTGCAACTGATATTTGCAAAGGAAGTATCATTAGAAACAGCTATCCAGGTGGCGAAAAACCTGTATGTTGAGCGCTATGATGTTCAACTAGATAAAATAAAATTGGAAAATTACTTTGTGGAAAAAAGTAAAGACATCATCCTGTTTTACGAGATAAATTTTAAACCCGATGGATTTGTAATAGTTTCCGCCGATGATCGTGTTATTCCTATACTTGGATATAGTGATAAAGGTAAATTAAATAAAGAGAGCCATCCTCCACAATTAGTTATGTTACTGAATACATATAAAGGATCAATTGAACATATAATCAAGGAAAATATTACCTCAACCGAGGAAATTCAAAAACAATGGGAAAAGTATCTTTCAAAAAAAATTACCCGTAACACAAATCTACGTGATGTACCTCCCCTGATTCAGGCCCATTGGAATCAGCCATATCCCTGGAACGCTAAGTGTCCTGAAGATCCCAACGGACCTGGAGGTCATGTCGTTGTGGGATGTGTGGCTGTGTCAATGGCACAAGTGATGCATTACTGGTCATTTCCTGAATATGGTTCGGGGGAACATGGCTATTATTACGGGAACTATGGATACATTTATGCGAATTTTGGTAATACCTTTTATGATTTTGATAATATGCCCAACAATGTGGCTACTGAAGCATCACAAACCTTACTTTTTCACTGTGGTGTTGCAGTTGATATGATGTATGGTCCGAATGGCTCTGGTGCATATGTTGGCTGTGATTGGTATTATCCCTGTGCTACCTCTGCGATGAAGGAACACTTTTTATACAATACAGAATTGGATTTTCTTGAAAAAAATGACTATACGGATAGCGAATGGAAAGATATTTTACATATTGAGCTGGATAACGGTCGTCCTATGGTCTATAGAGGATATAGAGCCTCCCCTCCTGGTGGACACGCATGGAATATAGACGGCTATCAGGGTCAGGATCACTTCCACTGTAACTGGGGTTGGGGTGGATCCTCCGATGGTTATTTTACTCTGAATGATTTGTTATCCTTCAACTTAGATCAAGGAGCAATTGTTGACATTATGCCCACCGAGCTGTCGGTTCCCAATTTGGTTTTAATAGATTCGTATATCCAAGAATTAATAGGTGACGGTGATGGTGTTGTTAACCCAGGTGAAACAACTAATATATACGTCACTATTGAAAACTTGGTGCCCTGGCCTGAAGTATCAAATGTTGAACTGATATTGTCAACAGATGAATCTGACTTATCTGTCATTAATGATTCTGCTTATACTCCATTGATTGATTCTGCGGGAGTATATACAAATTACGATATGCCTTTCTGTGTTGGAATTGATTCAACAGCAGAATTGAGAGATTACCAATTTACTTTATTCCTGTCAGCCACAGCACTTGATAGTTCCATTTATGAAAATGAGTATGAATTTAGTATCAATGTATCACTGCATCAATCAGGTTTTCCAATGTTAATAGAGAATCAGGTACCGTCGTCACCCATAGTGATAGACATTGATAATGACAGTTCCGAAAACGAAATTATTTTTACTGAATACGGTGGATTATTGCATGTAATCAATCCATCGGGAGAAGAACGGCAAAACTGGCCATTTGATACAGGGAACCAAATCTGGGGTTCTCCAGCTGTAGCGGATATTGATAACGATGATGTTCTGGAAATTGTGATAACATCAAAGAGTAAACATTTATATGTATTGGATCCTCAGTGTAATCTGGAACTCGACTACTATGCAGAACAATGGTTAATGGGCACCCCTACTCTATGTAATATTGATGATGATGATGAATTAGAGATCGTTTTTAGCGGATGTTCAACTCAGGGAAAAATATTTGCCATTAATCCTGATGGGACTGATGTTGCAGGATTTCCCTATGAACTGGGAGAAAATGTTCTTCGTGGTGTTGCGATTGCTGACTTCAATGAAGATGGAAAGGATGATATTGTCTGTGCAACAGAAAGTGACCAGGTTTATCTTCTTTTCACCGGTAGTGATTCCGTCCAGATTGCTTACGGTTTCCCCTTTACTGCTATGGATGAATTTGAACAGGTACCTGTAATCATTGGGTCCAGTGAGACAGGAGAAAAAGTAATCCTTGTAGGTAGCAAAGACAATCACTTCTATGGCATCAATAGTGACGGGAGTTTGAGGTTTGAAATTGCAACTGGTGGTGACATTAGCACCTCTGCCGGGTTTATGAGTATGGAGGGGGTTGGAATAGGTATATTCTTTGGGTCAAAAGACAATTACCTATACGCGGTAAACGTTCAGGGAGACCATCTAAACGGCTGGCCTTGTGATTTGGGAGGGGAAGTAAGTGCAGCCCCCGTATTTGCTGATCTCGACAACGATGGTGAACCGGAAATCATCACAGCTACTGAACATGGTAATCTTTTTATGTTTCATTTAGATGGTTCTCAATATTTTCATTCACCAATTCAGTATGAATTCGCATTTAAAGGCTCACCAAATATCATTGATACGGATGATGATGATGATTTAGAGATAGTGCTTGGCTCTTCCAATAGTCTTGTGAATATCGATATCAAAGAAACAGGAATTGCAGATGGTTACTGGAATATGTATCAGGGGAATAATTTCAGGACAGGATATTTTGAGGATTCGAATTTGTTGAATATCCCCACATCTTTTGATCTACGTGATGTAAACGGTGTTAGTTATGTTACTGGCATCAGAAGTCAGCAAGGGGGAACCTGCTGGACTCACGGAGCTATGGCTGCTATTGAAGGAAATCTTCTTATGACAGGCAATTGGTCTGCAGCCGGAGAAACCGGAGAACCAAATTTAGCAGAATATCATCTTGACTGGTGGAATGGCTTTAATGAATTCAACAATGATGATGATCCTGGTGGTACCGGATTAATTGTGCATCAGGGGGGTGATTATAGAGTTACCTCTGCTTATCTTACACGCGGTGAAGGAGCGGTGCGTGATATTGATGGACAATCCTACATTAATCCACCCCTCAGGGATGATCCCAGCTATCACCATTACTATGTGCGTGATATCGAGTGGTATACAGCTGAATACGATTTGAGTAACATCAATACCATAAAATACAAAATTATGACTAAAGGTGTAATAGGAACGAGTATGTGTTATGATCCGTCATTCATAAACTGGGAATACGAACATTATCAACCTCCATCAAGCAGCCTGGATCCTAACCATGCCATTGCTATCGTCGGATGGGACGATAATCGTGTTACTCAGGCACCTTATCCCGGAGCGTGGATATGCAAGAACAGCTGGGGAACTAACTGGGGGTACGACGGTTATTTCTGGATTTCATATTACGATAAGCACTGCGGACAACATCCCGAGATGGGAGCCATATCTTTCCAGGATGCAGAAATGTCAATTTTTGATCACATTTACTATCATGATTACCACGGCTGGCGTGATACAATGACGGAAATCTCTGAAGCCTTTAATGCTTTCACTACAATTGATAATGGAGGGTATGAAGAAAAACTTCAAGCAGTGAGTTTCTTCACTGCTGTAGATAATGTATCTTACACGATGATTATTTACGATAACTATGTAAATGGCATACTATTGGATGAACTTGCTATTATAACCGGTACTGTTATCTATTCTGGTTTCCATACAATAGATCTCGATGAGCCTATTGAACTGGAACAGAATGATGATTTCTATGTTTATCTGGTACTCTCTGCCGGTGGGCATCCGTATGACCGTACTTCTGACGTACCAGTCTTGTTGGGTGCATCTTATCGTACTATTGTCCAGTCAGCAGCGAACCCTGGCGAAAGCTTTTACTACAATGGTTCAGGCTGGGTAGATTTCTATGACTACAGTTTCGAAGATCCCTCATGGGACAACACAGCAAACTTCTGTATTAAAGCTCTTTCTACAATAGATTCTGGATTGGTTGTTTTTGAGGATAGCAGTGTTCCTGAGACATTTACTTTAGGTCAGAATTATCCCAATCCATTCAACCCAATCACTACAATCTGCTACAACCTGCCTGAACAATCCCACGTCACCATTGTAATTTACAATATACTAGGCAGAGAAGTGAAAGAACTGGTGAACGGTGAACTGGTGAGTGGTTATCATAAAGTAGTTTGGGATGGTACTGACAGTTTCAATAAGCCAGTGGGTGCTGGTGTGTATTTGTA
>CAZVFT010000035.1:0-23672 GCA_964626495.1 uncultured bacterium | reverse complement strand
GCCCCTCAACTGGCGCTATTTTAACCGGACAGTAGTGATAATGAATAACGTATGTACTGTATTAAATGTCCAATGGCATAGTAAAAAATATCAAAAGACAGCAGGTGCATTCGGGTTATTGCATACAGAATATAGAATATTCCATAAGCAGTACTTCAGTAATAATAGTGATAAGAGAAACGCAAGCCAGGACAATCCGTTGTATATGGCATCCAACTCCCTTTTGGAATTTTTAAAAATAATATAAGTACTTCGCATTATCATCACTTGTGACTGTGTAAATATAAACAACAACTAGTACAAAAACGGGTAACAAAACGGGTACAAAATCGGGTACATTTGAAAAATGTGAAAAAAAATACTCTTTTGTGACAAATCGGCACTCAATACAATAATTATTTAACAGGTGGGGCAGGCACTCACAAGTTTACCACTCACCCCCTTTGAATTATGCTCATTCCACAGTGGAATAAACTCATACTTCGTATTCCCCGTGGCAGGCTTCGCATTCCACAGGGTAAACATTTGCCAGTTTATTTCTATCAACCAATAAAATAGTGGGGAATTCATACAGTTTATAGAACATAGCTTAAATACAGTGATTTGTACCGGGGAAGGGACTCGAACCCTCACCTCCAGTGGAGACCAGATCCTAAATCTGGCGCGTCTACCATTTCCGCCACCCCGGTAATACATCTAAACTCAATAATTCACCTCCCCCTTTGCTCCACTTTGGTCGGGATTTCCGACGCCTTCCACCAACCATCTTTTATGCTCCACAACATTTTTTATACTTTTTCCCACTTCCACAAGGACACGGTTCATTCCTTCCCACCTTCTTACCAACTCGAATTGGTTGTCTCTTCCCGGCTTGGGGTGGTTGTCCCTGTTGTTGTTCACCACCGGAAGGAGCTACAAATCCCATTCCCGTTGTGTCTTTATGTTGAACTTGAACATCGCTTGCTGGTCGACGACCTCTAAGCGATGGTGCCTCTTCCATCCCCTGGATCCGAGTTCTGTAAAGACGCTGCACAGTTTGTTGGTTGGTCTCTGCCAGCATATTTACAAACATCTCAAACCCTTCTGATTTATATTCCAGAAGTGGGTCTTTCTGACCATAAGCTCGAAGGTTAATTCCCTCCCTGAGTTGGTCCATAGCGTAGAGATGTTCTTTCCACTTTTCATCAATCGTCCTCAAGACAACATATCGTTCAAAACTCCGCATAATCTCAGAGGGAATAAAACTTTCTCGAGCACTGTAAATTGCTTTTGCCCGTTCTTTGATGTATCGTCCAAGATCATCTGTAGATTCACATTTATTACCATCATCGTCAATATCCACTGTCAATACAGACGCTATTTCGGCTTCAAGATTATCCCAATTCCAAGCACCAGGATCGGGCTGATTATCAGTATATTTTTCCAGTAAATCTGCAATGTAATCATCCATAATGGTCTCAATCTCATCACGAACATCATCCCGGTTGAGGGCTTCATTCCGTCTGTGATAGACAATCTCTCGCTGTTGATTCATCACATCATCATATTCCAGAAGCTGCTTCCGGATACTGAAATTCCTTGCCTCCACCTTCTTCTGTGCTCGCTCAATGGATTTCGTCACCATCCCATGTGTTATCACTTCTCCTTCTTCAACACCAAGACGATCCATTATATTCGCAATACGATCACTGCCAAAGAGCCGCATCAGGTCATCTTCGAGTGAGAGATAAAACCGTGATGAACCGGGATCTCCCTGCCGACCGGAACGACCCCGAAGCTGAAGGTCAATCCGTCGGGATTCGTGGCGTTCCGTTCCGATGATATGAAGACCTCCCAGGTCTGTGATCCCATCACCCAATTTGATATCTGTCCCACGACCGGCCATATTTGTGGCAATAGTCACTGCGCTCCGGAGACCTGCTCTCGTTACAATCTCTGCCTCACTCTGGTGTTGTTTTGCGTTCAGGACATTGTGTGGTACTCCTCGTCGTTTTAACATACGAGAGAGTGTCTCTGAAACATCAACAGTAATCGTACCTACAAGTATCGGTTGTCCCCGCTGATAGCTATCTGTAATCTCATCTAATATGGCGTTATATTTCTCACGTCTGGTTTTGTATACAAGGTCATTGTGATCTTCACGAATAACCGATTCGTTAGTGGGAATAACCGTAACGTCTAATTTGTAAATGGAGTGAAGTTCTTCTGCTTCCGTCTCTGCTGTACCCGTCATCCCTGATAACTTCTGGTATAAACGGAAATAATTCTGGATTGTAATTGTAGCCAGAGTCTGTGTCTCCCGTTCAATTGTCACATTTTCCTTAGCTTCAATCGCCTGATGAAGGCCATCACTGTACCGGCGACCAGGAAGAATCCGACCGGTAAATTCGTCTACGATAAGTACCCTACCATCTTGCACAACGTACTCAACATCCTTCTCATACAGTGAATATGCCCGGAGCAGTTGAGAAATGTTGTGTATCTGCTCACTTCGATCACTATGAAGAAGACGGGCTTTCTCTATCTCCTGCTGTTTCTCAGTGGAGTTGAGGGAATTATCCTGTTCAATATTATGAATCATTTCCCCCAAATCAGGGATGACAAACATTTCAGGATTGTTCGGCGCAATTGCCTGGCGACCTTTTTCGGTCAAGTCAATTACATGACTTTTCTCATCAATACTGTAATAGAGATCTTCGTCCACTTCATGGAGCTTCTTATCCCGCATATAATCAGACTCCACACGAAGTGCCAGTTTTTTTGTATTGGGTTCCTGAAATACTTTCATTAATCGTTTGTTCTTTGGATCTCCACGGCTCGCCTGAAGAAGTTTATAACCAGCATCATAATCTTTACTCTCTTCCAGTAACTTTTCTGCACTACTTACCGTTTTATTCACCAAGCGATTCTGCATGCGCACCAATTTTTCTACTAGAGATTTGAAATCACTGTATTTTGATTCGGTGGGGGTATCCACGGTCCCTGAGATAATGAGAGGAGTTCTTGCCTCATCTATGAGAATACTATCAACCTCGTCCACAATAGCAAAATAGTGTCCACGCTGAACCTGATCCTGACGGGTGAGTGCCATATTATCTCTAAGGTAGTCAAAACCAAATTCATTATTTGTCCCATAAATGATATCCCGATTATAGATCTCCCGACGCTCAACGTTATCCATCCTGTTCATAATAGCACCAACAGAAAGACCCAATCGTTCGTAAATTTTCCCCATCCACTCAGCATCACGCTGGGCAAGATAATCATTGACCGTGACAATATGTACACCACGTCCAGACAGGGCATTCAGGTAAATGGGCATAGTGGCTACAAGTGTCTTTCCCTCACCCGTTTTCATCTCGGCTACTTTTCCCTTATGTAGTACGATTGCCCCAATCAACTGCACATCATAGGGAATCATATCCCAGGTGACTGATTGTCCAACCACTTTCCAGGTTTCACCTACCATACGTCTGCAGGTTTCCTTCACTATGGAAAAAGCTTCAGGTAAAATTTCATCTATAACATCCTGTTCTGCCTGGAATATGTACTTTTTTTTCTCCTCATCAGGAATATTCTTGTCCTCAGCTACTCGTTCTGCTTCTTGACGAGTAACCCTTAACATCTCCTTAAATTCACCGGTTCGATTTACCAGATCTTCGTCACTTTTTTCCTTCAACGTTTCATAAATGCCGTTTATCTCCTTAACAAGTGGGATATAACTCTTTATTTCCCTCTCGGATTTTTTTCCAAATATTTTTTCGAGTATTATTGCCATAATTTCAATAATTCAAAATATCTATAGAGATTCTTTCATATAAAAAACGTCCAATTTTTTTCTCTGTTCCATTTGTAAAATATAATGAATTTCGAAAAAATCACATATTAATAAGAAAGAACTTAACTGCCTTCATGATGAACAAGAGAATGGTACACAGAATCAAGAATTCCATTTACGAATGCACCGCTTTCTTCAGTACTGTATTTTTTCGCAATCTCCACACCTTCTGTAATGGATACTTTTAAAGGTACATCCTCCATATATTTCATCTCAGTAACCATCATGTTCAAAATGATACGATCAACGAGAGCAACTCGTTCCCATTTCCAATTGTGTAACCTCTGAATAATTTCACTTTTTGTATCTTCCTGGTGGGTGATAGATTTGGTTAGTAATTCCCGAAAATAAGATTCCATATTTTCCTGAATTATGTTGTATTCTTTTAGAATCTCGATGAGTTTTGGAGGTGGATCTTGGGTAAATTCATGAGCATATAGAGCCTGCAGAACCAGCTCCCGCACCAGTCGCCGGTTATTGACTACTTGAATCAATTATAAACCCATAACAGGTTGCACCCACCCAAAGGGGTCTTCTCTACTCTCATTCTGAATTCCAGTGAGTATATCATAAATTCCCCGGGTCGTTGAGCCGATTCTGTTCCCTCCAATCTCACGAGATTCATCATCTGTTGAGACTTTCCCAATGGGAGTAATAACAGCAGCAGTTCCAGAACAAAAAAGCTCATCGGCATTCAAAACATCATTTATCGTCACATCGGTTTCTTGAACCTCCAAACCTAAAATCTCATCAGCTATCTGAATAACCGAGTCACGGGTCACCCCGGGAAGGATGGAACCACCTAACCTGGGAGTTTTCAGGCAACTATCTTTAAGAACAAAAAGATTTGCGGAACCCACCTCTTCAATAAAATTTTCATTGGCAGCATTGACATAGATTACTTCGTCAAAACCGTGCTCTTTAGCAAGTTTATGAGGGTAAAGAGCAGCACTGTAGTTTCCGATAGCTTTAACATTTCCTAAACCTTTTGGAGCCGCTCGGTGATATAAGTTTGTCAGCTTAAGACTCAAACACTTCAATCCGCCCTGAAAGTAGGGTCCCACCGGTGAAACATAGATAATAAAGGTATATGAAGGAGCAGGTTTTATCCCAAGCACTGGACCAGTTCCCCAGATACATGGTCGGATATAGAGACTCCCTTTTCCCCGTTGAGGGACAAATTCCATATTATCGCGTACGACGGTTAGGACAGCATCCATAAACATTTTTTCCGGTACGGGTGGTATGCATAACCGTATGGCAGATTCCCGCATTCGACGGGCATTTCTATCCGGTCGAAACAGGACGATTCGATTCTTTATAGAATGAAATGCTTTCATTCCTTCAAAAACACCCTGCCCGTAATTCAGCACACCAGCCGAGGGGGAAAGAGTGATATCACCATACGGTTCCAGCTTCCCTGCTTTCCACCCTTCGTTATTTTCACAATATGCTAAATACATAGACCGTGTCGGTGTAATACTGAATGTTAAGTTATCCCAATCAATGTTTCTTAAAATATCCACTTTTTCTTTCATCTTTTCTCCAATATTGATCGTGCTACAACGATTTCTTGAACTTCTGTAGTCCCTTCATAGATTTGCGTGATTTTTGCGTCCCGCATTAAACGTTCAACTCCATATTCCTGCATATAGCCGTATCCACCAAAAATTTGAACACATTCCGTTGATGCATCCATAGCTGCTTTCGAAGCGAACGATTTCGCCATGGCAGCCTCAGCAGAATACGGTTTATGTTGATCTTTCAGATATGCTGATTTATGAATAAGTAATCGAGCTGCATCTATGTCTGTCGCCATATTAGCAATCTTCTGCTGAATGGCACCAAAACTTGAAATTGTTTTACCAAACTGTTTTCGTTCCTTTGCATAGTCAACAGAATGTTCCAGAGCTGCCCGAGCGATTCCCAGTGCCTGACTTGCAATTCCAATTCGCCCGCCATCCAGTGTTTTTAAAGCAATTTTAAAGCCCATTCCCTCTTCGTTAATACGATTTTCCACAGGGACTCTGCAATTATCTAAATAGAGTTCGCAGGTGTCTGAACCACGAATCCCAAGCTTATTCTCGGGTTTGCCTGTGCTGAATCCGTCGAATCCCTTTTCTACAATAAATGATGATATACCGCGATAACCAACGTCCTTTTCAGTCAAGGCAAAAACGATGACAACATCTGAATTGATTCCATTGGTAACCCAGTTTTTTGTACCATTCAGGATATAGTAATCACTTTCTCGCTTGGCAGAGGCTAATAGATTGGACGCATCCGAACCAGCCTGAGGTTCGCTCAAAGAAAAAGCACCCAGCCACTTCCCGGAAGCAAGGAGTTTTAAATACTTTTCTTTTTGTTCATCAGAAGCAAAGTCATTCAGAAGCTGACAGACAAGTGAATTGTTTACAGACATTACGACACCAACGGAAGCATCCACATTCGAGATTTCCTCCATAGCTATACAATAGCTGATGGTATCCAAACCAGCTCCTCCCCACTTTTCAGGAATCATCATTCCCATAAATCCCAAATCTGCCAGCATCTTTATCTGTTCTGCTGGATATATCTTTTTCTCGTCCCTCTCAATAACTCCCGGTGCAAGATGTTCCTCAGCAAATTCTCGTGCTGTCTTTTGAATGAGCAGTTGTTCTTCCGTATATTTAAAATCCATTTTATTCCCTTTCCACAATAATCGCCGATGCTTCGCCACCTCCAATACAGAGAGTAGCAAGCCCAGTCTTCGCATTTCGTATCTGCATAGCGTGGAGTAAAGTGGTAAGTATCCTGGCTCCTGAAGCTCCAATCGGATGCCCAAGAGCAATGGCTCCTCCGTGTACGTTTACCTTTTCTGGATCGAGATGATGATCCTCCAGCGCCGACATTAACACCACTGCAAATGCCTCGTTAATTTCCCACAGATCAATATCATCTGTTTTCATATTTGCTTTATCTAAAACTTTAGTAATGGCTTTGCTTGGAGCGGTGGTAAACCATTCTGGTGCCTGGGCTGCTGAAGCCTGAGCTACTACCCGAACCATAGGTTCAAGACCCAATTCATCTGCTTTTTCCTGTGACATGACCAACACAGCAGCAGCGCCATCATTAATTTTGGAAGCGTTAGCAGCTGTAATGGTTCCCTCTTTATCAAATGCCGGTCTCAATTTCGTCATTTTTTCAAAATTGACTCGCCCGGGTTCCTCATCTTCAGAAATGATAATGGGGTCCCTTTTTCGCTGGGGTACTTCCACCGGAACAATTTCATTGTTGAAAGAGCCGTCTTTTTGTGCCTGTAACGCTCTAATGTAGGATTCTTTTGCAATCTTATCCTGAGCCTCACGGGAATAATTCTGTTCACGAGCGCAAATCTCACCAATCTGCCCCATATGAATGTCATTGTAAATATCCCATAACCCATCGTGGATCATTCCATCCACAATCTTGCCATGCCCCATTCGATATCCGTTTCGAGCTTTGAATAGATAATAGGGTGCCTGGTTCATATTTTCCATTCCACCTGCCACAATAACTTCAGCATCCCCAACCTGAATCGCCTGAGTCGCCAGCATAACCGCTTTCAATCCAGACCCACAGACCTTATTTATAGTCATACATTCCACGCTATTGGGTAAATTCGCACCCAAAGCTGCCTGCCGGGCAGGCGCCTGTCCCTGGCCCGCTGGTAAAACATTCCCCATAATCACTTCGTTAACTATGGTGGGATCAATTCCGGTTTCTTCCAGTATAGCTTTAATTACAATAGATCCCAACCTTTTAGCAGGAATGGTTGATAATTTCCCTTGGAATGACCCAATAGGGGTTCGTTTCGCTCTGGCAATAATGACATTTTTTAGATCACTCATGTTGATTTTCCCTGTCTCTGTTATTATAGGCTTTAATAATCTCTTTTACCAATTTATGTCGAACTACATCTGATTCTGTTGTATATGAAAATCCTATGCCATCAATATTCTTTAGAATCCGAATGGCTTGAATCAAACCCGACTCATCCGAACGGGGAAGATCAATCTGGGTGATATCACCAGTAATGATAGCTTTAGAGTTGGGTCCAAGGCGAGTTAGAAACATTTTCATCTGCATGGTGGAACAGTTCTGAGCTTCGTCAAGAATGACGAAAGCACTATTCAATGTCCGTCCTCGCATATATGCAAGAGGAATCACCTCTACCGTTCTATTCTGCATCATAGTTTTCAGGTTTTCAGAGGGAATCATATCGTTGAGAGCATCATAAAGAGGGGTCAGATAAGGGTCAATTTTTTCCCTGAGGTCACCCGGAAGGAATCCCAGTCGTTCCCCTGCCTCCACAGCCGGTCTTGTCAGAACGATTCGTTTGACCTCTTTCCTTTTCAATGACGCTATTGCAAAAGCAACTGCTAAATACGTTTTCCCTGTACCTGCCGGACCAACAGAAAACAAAAAGTCTTTCTTTTTCGACAGTTCACAATATTCCCGTTGACCTTTCGTTCTCGGTTTAATAGCACCGTGACTGGTGTACAGAATCACCGGTTCCTGATTCTCTCTTTGGTAGTCACCCTCAGAAATCAAAGCTACTAAAGATCGTACATCATCGGTGCTGAGCTGATTTTTCCGTGTGTAGGTATTCATCATTTCAGAGAGAATCTCCTCTACAACCAACACATCTTTTTCCTCTCCTCCTATCCGAATGGTGTTCCCCCTAAGGAAAATCTCGCAAGGAAATACATCCTCAATGATTTTTAAGTTGGCATCTGCTACACCAGCAATACCTACTGGGTCGATACCCTCAATTATTACTGTCCGTTTCATCTCTATAAAAATAGCCTCAAAAAGGCTTGATGTGGATATTTTTCAGAATACAGCAACCTGAAGAATTATTCTAACTTGAACTGCAAATATTATTTCGAAAAGCACGGCGAAAACTACATAATACCTTTAATTTTTTCAAGCCAAATTCGTAATATTACCAGGACTTCCACCAAAAATAGTTTGTCTACTTCATTATTTAGTGTTTATCTATAAAGTCACGAGTTTTTATTTCAATAGCCCAGCTCTTCCCGCCTATGCTACAGCTTCGGCGGACAGGCTGGGCTGGGTTTACAACGCCGTGAACGGCGTCAGAGTGTTTGTAGTATCTGTAACCCCGCCATAAATGACGGGGCTATGGAGAAAGCACTACATTATAGACAGACTTTAATTAACGTTACTTGTGAAAATAGGGAAAAATACAAATACTGTAATATTTATCGTTATTAATGATGGATATAGAAATCATTAAATGGCATTTGAATATTTGCGTTAAGAAACTTGATAGAATTCTCGTTAAAAAAGAAACACTGTTTGAATCCGGCAGCTGCCGGATGAGTTTATTTCTTTTAGAGAATGGTCCGGCATATGCCGGATTAGTAAATATTCAACAGCCTTGATTTTTTGATTCTTTTGTACCTGTCTGCCAAAGCTTTAGCGTAGGTAGATCAAGACAAAAGAATGAATAAATACATTTATCGGCATTTACTCATACCATTAAAATAAACCCAATATTTCAGAGAAACTTTATTGATATTCCTGTTTGACGATGCATTCTCTATTTCGTATCTTTTACGAGTTATTTACACGAAATTAGGATTGATGAAGAAAAAAGTATCACAATCTATATCGAGTCCAGTAGTAATTCTTTGTAATGGTGAATTTCCAAGACATCCCGCACCTCTCCATATCCTGAAACAAGCAAGTACCTTAATCTGTACGGATGGAGCAACAGATTATGCCCTCCGAGCTGGTTTGAATCCCAATGTTGTCATTGGAGACCTGGACTCTCTTGATACCGAGCTGGAAAGAATCCAGTGTAAAATAATCCAAAATGACGATCAAAACAGCACCGACTTTGAAAAGGCGATAGTGTGGTGCATCGAAAAAAAAGTAACTGCAGTCAACGTGCTGGGAGCCACGGGAAATCGAGAGGATCACACTCTCGCAAATTTCCAGATTATTACCCAATATTTCCCCTCCATCAATATCACTCTAATTACCGACCATTTTACGATTGAATATGTTGAAGGCACCAGAGAATTTGAATCTCAATTAGGACAAAAAATCTCGATTCTTCTCTTCAGAGAGACAACAAAGATCACCACCAGGGGGCTGAAATTTGAACTAAAGGATGAAACTCTTGAATTTGGAAGTCGAGGGATCAGTAATGAATCCCTGAGCAAATCATTTTCCGTCACTGTGAAAAAAGGTGGCGTATTTGTTTTTCTTTCGCACACTTCGTGAACAAATCCATTCACACCGTCGATCTTGTTATCGTCCTAATTTATTTCGTCGTACTCCTGCTTGTCGGATTTTTTCATAAAAAACAAAAGTCCTCAAACGATGTAGACTATCTTCTCGCAGGACGGAAACTAACTCTTATTCCCTTTGTGGCTACTCTCGTTGCGACCTGGTACGGCGGAATCCTCGGCGTCGGTGAGTTTACATTCAAATATGGACTTTCAAACTGGGTGGTTTTGGGAGTTCCCTACTACGTCTTCGCACTTTTGTTTGCAATCTTCCTTGCCAGGCGGATTCGGAGGGATGAGCAGGTTTCTATCCCGGATCGATTCTATTCCCGCTTTGGAAAAGAAGCAGGAATTCTCAGTGCAATTTTTGTCATGATTCTTGTCTCTCCAGCCCCCTACATTTTGAGTGTCGGAATTATCATCCATCTTCTTTTTGGGATTTCCCTCTTCCTTTCGATTCTTATCGCCACTGTATTCAGCCTAATCTATATTTACCGCGGAGGATTTCGATCGGTCATTCGAACGGATATTCTCCAATTTTCCCTTATGTTTCTGGGATTTGGACTGCTCTTAGTCCTTTCAATCAAGCAGTTTGGAGGATTTTCCTATTTAAAAACCAACCTCCCTCCCCTTCATCTAACATGGCACGGAGGTAACAACACTCAATACATCCTCGTCTGGTTCTTTATTGCTCTGTGGACTTTTGTAGATCCCGGGTTCTTCCAGAGAACTTCCGCAGCAAAATCAGGAAAGATTGCCATGAAGGGAATTTTTCTCTCCATCGGATTCTGGTTCCTTTTCGATTTCCTGACACTTTCCACAGGACTTTATGCAAGAGCTGTTCTACCAACACTGCCGGAACCTATGCTGGCTTTACCCACTCTCGGAATAAACATCCTACCTCCCGTTGTGCTAGGACTTTTTTTCGCGGGACTCCTCTCTACGATTATGTCCACCGTGGACTCCTTCGGTTTTCTCAGTGCCCAGACATTTGGAAGAGATCTCATCTGGCAATGGAAACCCAGAACCGGCAGTGAAATTCGGTGGACACAGGTTGGATTAGTGATAACCGGGATATTTTCCCTTTTTCTGGCGTGGTTACTCCCATCCGTGGTAAAACTGTGGTACGGCATTGGCAGCGTGATGATTCCCGGACTTTTATTACCGTTCCTTTGCACGTTTTTCTGCCAGCGGAAATATCCGTTTATGGTCTGGATGATGTTTCTACCAGCTCTTCTCAGTTTTATATGGTTCCTGATGGGAAGGGTAAGCGATATTCATCAATATCCATTCAATATTGAACCCTTTTACCCCGGACTGATTCTTTCCATGATTTTATTTGTTGTATTCTCACCAAGAAAAATAAAATAGGATAGATGAGTCTGTATGAGGGGATGATAGGGAAGATTGAGGAGGCTAAAATTTAATAAATTATTCCAATGAAAATTTCCACTTGTACATATTGTCTATTTTCAATTAACTTTCTGTTGTTATGATTCATAATCGTTCCCCTTTGTTGGTTTTGTTGTTTTTATTCCTGGTACCATATTAGGACTTTCATCTGATTTTACAACATTCCGATAAGGGGGAACATAGATATCGTTGTAAAGCGTTTTGAATTATTAAAACCATACCTAAAAAGTTTGGTTATCATTCGTTAAATTATTGATAGGAAAAAGGTGTAAAAAATGCCCGATTTATGGACTAAAGAAAAAGAAATTGAATTCTTCACAGAATCGCGGTCGTTCGCCACAACAGAAAAGTTGTTCTATTTTGGTGATGATAGCCGATATTATGCTTATTGGCCAAAAACTTATTCCGGTAGAAAATCTACTCTTCAAAGTCGCAATTCTTTAATCGGAAATTTCACGGAAAAATATTCTGTTGATTTACTTCAAGAGTTTGCTCATTCTAAAGGATTATTTGCCGTTCAAGGTGTTGTGTGCGACGAAATAGGATTATCCAATCGCTCACCCGCTGATGTTGCTATTTGCACTTCAAGAAATACCGATCAAAGAGTCGAAAATATATTAGCATTGTTTGAAGTTAAAATGTCAATTGTTTGGAATTGGGAATTTGAAAATGATAATCTTATTTGTTTGGGTGATTACAAATCTCACAAGGGGAACCCGGGACTTCTTCGTTCAGATTCGATGTTGAAAGCAATTGGAAAAAGTATAAATATCAGGGTTTCGGGTTATCAAGCATCAAAAATTCCTATAATTATTCTTGGGAATACACCAGTAACTGAAAGTTATTATTCTAAAGTTGACCATCTTAAAAAGGCGGGAATCATTCAAGGATTTTGGTCTGTGAATTCAAATCCATTATTTTGTAGAAGCAAATTTAACTAAAGCACAATATTTGATTTTAATAGGAGCTTAAAATGAAAACATCCGCAAAGAAATTTGATGTAAAAATTTATTATTCAGGATTCTGTTCATATCAAATAGATGCTCAAGATGAAAATGGTGCAATCCAAAAAGCCAGAAATATGCAATTAAAAGAAAAAGAGATTATGTCAAATTTGATTAATTGGAAGGAAGCAGATACATCTGTTAAAATAGAAGAATGAAAAAAACTGAAAGTGAAATTCCTTATCATTATAAGACGATAAGAATAACCCAAAGCCGAATTAACAAAGGACTACTTGCCATACCTGTCTCTCTAATTGATTACTTTCCAAAAGATAAAAAAAAGATTCAAGTATTTTATGGCGATGAAATGAAAGCGGTTCAAAAAAACTTTACACCCTACAAAAGTACAAGTAGAGAATGTAGAATTGGCGGTATGGGAAAATTTTATTCAAAATTCAATGTTGAAGATGGTGAAGAACTTGTAGTTCAATTTATTGATGAAAACCAATTTAGGATATTAACAGAGAATCAGTATATAACATTAGTTTTAAAATTTGAAAATGATTTGGATTTGACCGACGATGAGGGGGTCATTAGTACTAAACTTGAAAATATATCACTTATTACTGGTTTGCAATATAATGAGATTATTCGCAGTGAATTCTCTAGATTATCGAAAGAAAGGATTCTAAAAAGGAAGTACAATAAATCACGAACTTCAAATACAAAAGAAGGGGTTCCAATTTCAATGCGAAAGATATTGATGGAAATATACGATGGTAAATGCCAAATAAGCGGGTTTGGTTTTTTAAAGAAAAACGGACAGCCATATTTTGAATTACATCATATTCAACCCAATTTAGGTAATCATTTAAAAAATCTATTAGTATTAAGTCCAAATGTTCACGCCCAATTTACATTTGCCAATGTAAAAGAATTTTTTGACGAACAAGGTTGGTTAAGAAAGGTAATTTTTAATGATGATGAATTTTCTGTGAATCATATAATTGATGATATACCGAGTGCATTTCAAAAAGAGACACATTTTTTTTAGTTTACTTTTACACCTTACAATGTTACCAAAGAATATGATAATGGTTTAAGCCTTAATGAGTATTTGGATTTGCTGAATTCTATTTGGAAAGAAACATATCGTGTTTTAGTTCCTGGCGGACGCGTTTGCATTAATGTTGCAAATTTGGGACGAAAGCCCTACATCCCGTTACATAGTTACATAATTGAAGGAATGCAGAATATTGGTTTTTTAATGCGTGGTGAAATTCTTTGGAATAAAGCTTCCAGCGCAAGCCCTTCTACTGCTTGGGGAAGTTGGCTCTCTGCAGCAAATCCTGTATTAAGAGATATTCACGAATATATTTTGGTTTTTTCTAAAGACACATATTCCCGGAAAAAGGGAAAGAAAGAAAACACTATAAAAAAAGAAGAATTCCTTGAGTGGACAAAAAGTGTCTGGACTTTTCCAGCAATTTCAGCAAGGAAAATTGGACATCCTGCACCATTTCCAGAAGAATTACCTCACAGATTAATTCAATTATATTCATTCAAAGACGATGTAATACTTGATCCATTTGTTGGTAGTGGTTCAACTTGCCTTTCTGCGATAAAAGATGAACGAAATTATGTGGCTTATGACATTGACCCCAAATATATCAAATTAGCAGAAACACGAATTTCAAAATATCGAGACCAAATAGGTCTTTTTGAGAACAAGGGGAAATGAACGCTTTACAACCCCCACTACCTTTCCACCGGACGGCTTAATCTGGATGCGCCCGCCAGCCCTCATTCTTCGTCTGCCGGCCCCCCGCCAGCTAGTGGGGTGTACAAGCCGGTGAGTTTATTTTTAAATGATATAAAAACCTACCGTAAAATAAACAACTTATCTGCTCGCATTCAGCAAATCATCAAGAGACTTACTCAGATCGAACCGGAATTTATCCACGTTTATCTTTGATTCGTACCAGACACCATAATTCCCGGACATTATCAACTTTTGAATATAACTTTGAGTGAGAGCGTCAGTTGTAATGTTATCGTACCACCGAATATCGATTTTGGCACTGTTTGCATTTATGCTGCCCAAGAGCGCAGATAGAAACGTCTGACGATTTTCGGTATCCGTATTGATCTTGCAAAATCCGGCTTCAATCAAACCTTTTATCTGGTCCCAATCCGTTCCAACAAAGTTGTGCCATTTCTGGCGGGAGTCTGATGGATCACCCTGACTGTCAATCTGCTGTATCGCATATTCCACAACATTTGGATAAAGTGTGGATGCTCCATGAGCTACGAAAACAATTTCTTCATGAATTTTATTAGCAATATCGAGAAGTTCGTGAGCCAGAGAAATGTTCAATTTCACCTTGTGTCCGGGTTTACCCTTATTAGGTCCGTGCATCGTACCGATTGTGGGCGCCAGCATGAGGACTCCCGTGTCTTTTAAAAACCAGTCTAATTCATCGGGATTGGTATACGTGGAAAATTCTGATTTTGTGTCTTCATCCTCTTCGCCAGCCAGCACGCCCAATTCACCTTCAACAGAGAGGCCAAGTGGATGAGCCATGTCCACCACTTCCCTTGTAAGAGTGATGTTATCTCCCAGCGGCATTGGTCTCTTCGCAGCTTTATCAGTGGAATTATCCGCCATGACACTGGTAAGATATTGCACCGCTGACTGGACGACCTTACGACCTTTATCTGATATGTAATCACCATGATCTAGGTGTGTAGCTATCTTAACATTGGATCGCTTTGCCTTCTTCATGACATATTCTGAAAAGAGTTCTAATCCAAACAGAGGATCCCCATCTCCAAAATGTTTGATGGCAGAATTCGATACAGCTAAAAGTCCAGATGATCCCAGCAGTTCAAACGCCCTGAACGCAGCATTGATGCCCTGAAAGGTAGTGACATTAAATGCAGGAACGGCATAACGTTTTTCTCTTCTGTTTCCCTTTTCTCCATTCTTTGCTTTTAGTAATAACGCATGAGCTGTGGTCATATTATCAGGATATTTCCGATCGAGATTCAGTTTTGGTGGCGATTTTTTCATAATCAATATTCCTTTCTACTTCAAAGTTTCTTACCCTCAGGCTGACCAATTTCTCTCAACATATCTCCGAACCATATTTCGTTAATATCAAACGGTTTCCCCCCTTTGATCCGAGAAAAATCGATAAGAGTCAGTTTATCCTTATTATCCTGATCCAGACCTACAACTCCACCTTTTCCATTTACTCCACACTCAGCAGCAAGGTTGGCAGAACGGGTAATCAGGTCAAGATCCCTTTCATTCGGAGCAGCTGAGCGAGCAAAATAACCACTTTTTTGAACGAGCGTTTTCTCTGCCCTCAATAGTTCTGTAAATCGTTCTGCATACCACTCTCCCGGATTAATGAAATCTAACTTTACATGTCCAAAAGCATCCCTCTGGACTTTTTCACCTTTTGCTTCCAAATCCTTGACAATCGTATCTATTCCAGCTCCTTCACTCAGGAAAATATTCACACCGTCTTTCTCATCCATCCGTTTCTGTAATCTTTCTACTTCCATTTTCATATCTATTGCTATTTCCGGTACATACACTGCATCAATATCCCATCGATTGCGAGTTAATAAAACTTCTGGCAGAAAACGCTTTTTCCTTAGCCGTGTTCGATACTCAAAAGCAGTAGCTGCAGTAAGCCATCCACAGTGGCGTCCCATCACCTCATGGATAATAAGCTGACGGGTGCTGGTAGTATTCTCATTAACCACATTTTCAAAAAATATCGCTCCCTGCTCTGCAGCTGTCCAAGCACCTAATGTCTGAGAAATAGGAATGACGTCATTATCCACAGTCTTTGGCAATCCAACGACAGTCAATTCGTAGTCACTTTTCAATAAAAATCTTGATAACTCCCCAGCCATCGTGTTTGTATCATCACCACCGATGGTGTGGAGAATGGTTACCTCGTCATTTATCAGCTGCTTCGCTGCTACTTCTAATGGATTTTTCCCCTCTTTCACATATCCCTGTTTCACACAGTCATCAACATTGGTGAGTTTCACCCGGCTGTTTCCAATGGGACTACCTCCGTATTTCAGCAATACATCTGCATTATTCTTCACGGCATCAGAGAAGGATATACTTTTCCTCAGTAACAGACCCCGGTAACCGTTCAGGTATCCAATCATTTCTGCATCTGGTGTAAGGTCATTATAACACTGAATCAATGCACCAATAGATGCTGAAAGACAAGGAGCAAGTCCACCTGCTGTTAAAAAAGCTATTTTCACGAAACCTCCAATTAACTTTCTGATTTCAGTGAGAATTTATGAAGAATCCTCATTTACTGAAAAGGATTAAGGTTAATGAATTAAGACAATCCTGCTCTTTTATCTATTCTTCCGGATTATTCTCCACTTCCAACTGTGGGAGTAACGAACATTTAAGGTTAATTTTCCGATTTATTCATTCATGGTTTTCTTTTATTTATTATCCGGAAAATCTTGAAAATCTGCGTCCTATTATAAAAAACGGAGCTCGCATAACCCAATTTTCATCACCCTACCCAAGACTTGTTATATGCCTTCATTTCTGGGTTTCTATTGCGACAATTTTAACTGCGATAAGTCAGGAGTTCTGATCTTTTCCCTATACTAGATTGAAATGAGTACCCTCTTCAAAGAGACGTTCAATTTCTGCTTTGATTCGCTCAGATGCTTTTCCATCTAATTTGTAGAAGAAATATTCTCTGTCTCTTTTCGACGCAAGAAGCATCTCTTCTGTAGGGCTCAATGCCTTTTTGATTCCAGCTTCTAATTCATTCGCACGATTTATATGGACAAAAGAGTCTTTTAGAAACTCGCGATTATCAATAGTCAGAAGAGGTTCACCATCACTATGTTTCAGCAAGTCATAATCCAGATTATATATGACACCGATCTTTCCGGTCGCTAAGAATTCCGTAATAGCACCTGAAGCTTCAGAGACTAATGTATCCGCCGCAGCCATAAAAGGCAGTATATTATAATCATCTGGAGGAATAATCACCGCATGTGAATACTTCGACAGCCGCCGTTCAAAAATCTTATGCTGGTTGTGCCTTGCAAACTTCCCCCGCCAGACATAATGATGCAGTTTAATAATCAGGTTATAATTTTTTGTTGCTTCAAATATTTCGTCTTTCAATCTATAGGCACAAGTAGGTTTGTATGTCGGTGCGAACAAAACTGTTTTTTTATCCGGGTTCAATTCCAGTGACAAAAGTATTTCCTCCCGGTCGAATTGATTTTTTTTAAAATAAGGATCCATTTTAGGATATCCTACTTTGTATACTTCGGAGTTGAACAAACAACCAGATTTATGCAATTGCTGTACCGAATAATCACCTTCAGCAAAAATCATATACCGACCTGTACGATGTTTCTTCAATTCTCTGAATGTGACCGTTTTTGTGAAGGTGATTCCATGATATACGAGACACAGCAATGTATTATCAAAATCCGACTCATTCACAACATCTGGAACCACAACAATATCAAATTCTTCCTTTTCATCAGAAATATGATATCCCTGATCTTCAAACTTTTTCAGAAATTCATGCGACAGTTTTTTAGTAAATATCCCAAAGGTGCGTCTGTTTTCATGAGTCAGCGACAAAGCAACATCATAACGAGGATCATTGCGGAAAACCTCGATCAGCGGATCATAAGCTGTCTTGTGATACAGGTAAAACATCTTGAACAATATTTTAATCTTACTCAACTATTCTCGCTCCCACTTCTTAATTAACCGTCTGATCTGCCATTTCCGCACATAGTTTCTTGGTTTGGCTTTCAACTTTTTATGAATACCTGATTCTAATATTTCTTCAATCGATTCAATTACCCTCGAAGACGATTTACCGTCAATATATGGATGAATTTCGTCCAAACAGTGCCGACGATTCTGTGAATACTCCTCTGGATCTGCCAGGGACCGTTCTATTGCCCCTTGCAAATCATCAGCATATTGGATATTAATTCCCTTATCTTTTCTTGCAATAGCTCTATAAGTGATAACAGGTTTATCCAAAACGATATATTCATAGGCTACTGAAGAAGTATCCGTGATAAGAACATCGGCAATCTGCAAATATGGAAGAATGTTAATATCTTCCACAACCTTGATATTCTGACTTTTCAATGTTTTGTATTGTTGCTGAATATTTTGGTCTAAAAGAGTGTGAAATTTTATCAAAAACTGATATGGGACATTTCTCAGCTTAAAAAAAATAGGCAGTAGATCCAGTACACTCGTATATTTAGGCGGGAAAGTTGGAGCATATAATATTATTGGTTTTTTTGGATCAAAACCGAGATTTTCTGTCACTTGCTGTCGTGTTCTTTCATTATCGGATTTATTAAGAAACAACGGATCAAGTTTGGGCCAGCCTGTCTCCCTTACCAAAAAATTCTTATATCGCTTCGCAAGATGGTTGAATCTGTCGGTGGTATTCGGTCCAAAAGTACAGTATAAATCAAAAAAACCTGTTATGCGGTAAAAACCTTTCGGTTCATCATCCAAACCATGAAAAATCTGCACTTTTAATCCAGACCAGAAATCAGGTACTATATTCCCCGGTACGATTACCGCATCAGGATTAAAATTCATTACTTCTGATGACGAGTGTAATTTCCTGCCAGGTGGCTTTAATTTCCTTGCATTACTTGCAGTAAACCAGCAGACCGTTCCACTTTTGTTTTTCTTGATAAATTCCTGAATCGGTTCAAGTATCGGAAATGAATAGGGTTTTGTTACAAAAAACAGATACTTGTACTGATGTGAGTTCATAATTCACTAATAGATTTCTTCCAATATTTTACACACCTGATCTTTGGTAAGATCAACAATATTATTTTCCATTCTCCCTTTCGTGAATGACTGATCTAATAAAACGGATAAATCCGATTGAGCAACACCCCAACTTCTTAAATTAAACTTCAACATGTTACCGGAAATTTGTTTAATACGATCTTCAAGTTCAGAGAAGCCACTCATTTCCAACTTCTTGATTATTAGATTCAATTCCTTTTCTACCACAGCCTTATTTATGTGCAACAGCGGAAGCAATGGTAAAGAACATGCTACCCCATGCGGAATACCATATGTGAGCGTCAGAGGGTAACTTATGGAATGAGCTGTAGCAGTTTTTGTATTTGAAAATGCTAAACCTGCAATATTGGATGCTTTTAGCAACACATTTCTCAAATCAAGATTATGTGGTTCACCCTTTAATCTTTCAATATTTTCCAAAATCAAACAAATGGCTTCAATCGCGTAATCCGTGGATTTCGGATTGGCATTCTTATTCCAGATAGCTTCAAAGCTGTGACTCAACGCATCCAATGTAGTCGATAAAGAAATATGAACAGGTAAACTAAGAGTTAAAGTTCCATCCAGCACAGCTATATCAGGATAGAGGTCAGGATGAGAAAGTGAATATTTCTCTTTCTCTTCCATATTCCATACCGTAGCCCACATGGTTACTTCACTCCCTGTGCCATGGGTGGTTGGAATAAAAATGCCTGGGACTCTGGCTTCATAAGAAGTGGTAAATTTCAGCAATTGAGCAACATCATTAATCCCGGTTCCTATAGATGCCATAACAACCTTTGCCGTATCCATGACCGATCCGCCACCAATTGCTATGACACCATCAAATTCCCCTTTCCTGCTGAAAGCGATTGCTTGTTTGCAACTCTGAAAAGTAGGATTTGAGCCAATGTTACTAAAGATCGAACTCTGGTCGAAAACAGAAAAAATATTCTGCAGCTGTAGAATCTCAGGAGACGTAGTAATCAGAGGATTCTTTATTCCTAGTTCAGCCGAGTTTCTGGATACTGCCTTGACCCAATTACTGGTTTCTATAACCTTGACGGGATTAAAATACATAAATTTTCGTATCGGTATTTCAAGGTTTATAGATTTCTTCAGTAAAATCACAAAGCACAAATAACAAAAAACAAATAAATTCCTCCGGAGGAGTCTCTTCGAGACAATTCATAAATTTCAAAACCCATTTTACACATTTTATACCTACGCCCTATTTTGATTTTTCAATAATGGAAGATAATATTTTCTTTAATTCGTCTGCTTCTTGAATCAATCTTCTGGCTACATCGGCATTTTTTAATTCATTAGTCTCAAAAATTAATCGGAGCCAATATTTACTTTCTTTTGCCTCTTTACGACTTATTTTAATTCTCATCAAAAAATCTTTTTTACTTAAAGCTTCATTTGCTTCCAGATAATTGGCACCTACCGAATCTGAAGATTTAATGACTTGTTTAGCGTCTTCAAAATTAGCTAATGTTTTCGGAAGAGTTTTGACAAAAAGTCTAACATCTTTAGCAAATAAGAAAGTCCTTTCTTCCAAATCATAAACAGGTTTGTTTTTTTTTGACTTGGTTCATATTATCATATCAATGATATTAAACCGATTAAGGAATTATTTTGAATTTTGTTATTGCGATTTATTTGATATTTATATTTTGTCATTTGTTATTTTCATTCGTGTTTTTCATCAATTTGCATAGCTATGTCCTTTAGATACGCCGATTTATTTATCCCGAACAAATTTCATGAAGGCTTTCTTATTGTCCACTGGTTGTACCGTAGGACGACCCAGGTCTTCTCTGGAACCGGATTTTATTTTCACTTCAAGAAAATTCGGACCTGTTTCCTTCATAAACTTCCCGATACGAGATATTAATCCTTCTTCATTATCTGTAAAAAACACATTAGCATATCCATTTGCTTTTACCAACTCAGGAATATCAATAAATCTTGCTGATGTTTCCTGTCCACCAACGGATTCATGAACTTGGTTATTCATCAGGATGTGATAAAAATTTTTCGGTTTTAATTTGCCAATTGTAGAAAGACTGCCCATGTGCATGATTAACGCACCATCACCATCTATGCAAACTACCTTCCTTTCTGGGTTGGAGATTACTATCCCTAAAGCGATTGATGAACAATGCCCCATTGAACCTACCGTAAGAAAGTCTTTGTAGTGTGGTTCTCCATTTCTTTCCCTGATCTCAAAAATCTCACGTGATGTCTTGCCGGTTGTTGACACAATGATAACATCTTCGGGAAATTGGCTCAACATTATCTCCAATGCTTTTTCCCTACTCATCATTTTTTCTTCATCTGATGAGGATTCTAGACCATATTTACTAAAAGTCCCCTTTTTAATGACAAACACAAACGGTCGGTTTTCGCTTACAGCCTGTTCAATACCATTAGTTATTTTAGTACTAATATTTTGTTCATCTTTGGATATAACAGTATAGGGAAGATCCAGTGCTTTTATTAAATCCAATTGAACTTTCCCCTGTTTTATATGTTGAGGTTCATCCTTAACACCCGGTTCACCCCTCCATCCGACAACAATAATCATTGGAATTGAATACACATCGGGATCACAAAGAGATAAAAGTGGATTTACTGCATTCCCCAGTCCTGAATTCTGCATATATACTAAAGGAATCTTGCCCGTCCCCAGATGGTAACCGGCAGCAAGAGCAATTGCGTTACCTTCATTGGCAGCGATTACATGGCGATTCTTAGACACATTGTCATCAATACATAGACAGAATTGTTTTAACAGTGAATCTGGAACCCCTGTGAAAAAATCTACATTTTTATCAGCTAAAACAGTATAAAATTTCAGAGGAGAAATCCCCATCAATAGTCCTCCGGGATTAATGTTAAAATTTCCTTAATTGGCATACAGTATTGATCTGATGCTTCCTCACATCGTTTGTGTTGAAGAATTGATTCTGCTGTCTTGATCATCGCTGGATATGCACCCCGTATCAAGTGATTTCCATAAATAACAATATTTACACCCAAATCCTTGAACTCGTCTTCTGTAATATGTGAAAAGGTAGATGGAACAACAACTAAAGGAACCCTATTTTCAAAGGATTGATACTTTTCACAAAACTCGATTATTTCCTTCCCATTCTTTTCTTTACTGTGTATCATAATTCCATCAGCGCCAGCTCCTATGTATGCTTCTGCTCTAGTTAATGCATCCGTCATTCCGTTTTTAAGAATTAAACTCTCAATTCGGGCAATGATCATAAAATCATCCGTAACCAACACACGATTACCTTCTCTAATCTTCTCACAAAAATTCTCAATGGTGTCTTGCTCCTGAAATACTTCAGTTCCAAATAACGAATTTCGCTTTACACCAATTTTATCCTCTATAATAACAGCTGAAACGCCCAGGCGCTCCAGAGTTCTAACTTTGAATCGAAAGTGTTCCGTTTTCCCACCCGTATCTCCATCAACAATAATGGGTTTTGTCGTTACTTCCATTATTTCTTCAATAGTCTGGAACCTTGATGAAAAATCAACCACCTCTGTATCCGGTTTACCCATAGATGTAGAAACCGTAAGACTGCTTAACCACAACCCGTCAAACTCCCTTTTCTGCCTTCCTTTTTGAACACTTGTTTTTTCAACAATAAGGCCTGTTAAACCATTGTGTGCTTCCATAAAACGGGATATTGGTTTTGTATCTAGTAATCTTTTCAGAGATTTTAATCTTATGTTTGGTGTAATTCCTCTCTCTTTCAACGTATCTATAAGCTGGGAAGATGAAACACCTTCCGTATACTCCGGTTCAACCAATTGTCCACCCCATTCATTTAATGCATCAATAACTCGCTGACGTGTTTCTTCCTGAACTCCGGTTTTCCAATCATCACCATGAACAACAAAATCAGGCTTTATTTTCCGAAGGTTGGGAACATAGTCCAATGTCTCTTGAGGAACAACTTCATCAACACCTTTTATATTTTCAACAATCATCTTTCGTTGTTTGTAAGGAATAAGGGGAAGTCGTTTATAACTTGCTATGGCTGCATCCGTCAATAAGCCAACAATAACTTTCCCTAACTTTTTTGCTTCATTGATTATGTTCAAATGTCCGTGATGAATAATATCAGCGGACATGCCTACATAAACTTTTTTCATTCTTTCCTCCAGTTGAATTAATATTTTTTTGCCAATCCAATGTTTAAAAACAAGATTGAAATATTTAACAAAGCTTTCTCATGAATAATTTAACTCCTTTTTTCACTAGTGTCCGGTAAAAGTTTTGAAACAGGTCTGAAACTCCCCGAAGTTGG
>CAZVFT010000034.1:0-24385 GCA_964626495.1 uncultured bacterium | reverse complement strand
TAACTTTCATAACCTCTGCTTGATATATTTTATTATGGTGCTAGTAATTGCAGCCACATATTCTTATCCTCTCATATTAAATAACTTTAACAAAAATTTTAATTAAGTCAAAACATAAAATTAAACAGAATGTTATTAAGAATATTAAGTTTAAATAATAATTCCATATTTTTAATTGCTGGCTTTTATCTTTACCACAATTTAAAACCAAACAAAGGGTATATAAGGTTTTCAAATACATCATCTGAAAATTTCATAAGTTCTGACTGATCCGAATATTCCTGACATTCTTGTTAAAGAGTAAGTGTAAATGAACTAACCAGAATAGCAGGAACGTAAGCACCACCAAATTGCCGTCCTTCATAAGTACTCACGTCGGGAATAAGCTCAACATTGTTTGAAACTCCTGCCAGTTTGTTACCGAAAAAATTATAGATGGTGTCGTCAAACCTCATATTATTAATGGGAGAAACAATATCCCCATTCTCCACCCAGAAGCATGCGTATCGGGTCATCCCCGTAACTCTACCGCCGATATTGTCACTCCAGTTCAGATAGTGCAAATTTGAAAGGTATAACCCTGTCCCCAATTCTTTAAGTAAATCGTCCTTATCCAGGGTACCATTTGCCATTCTGGGAGATCGCTGATATTCTTCCTCTGAAGCGTAGTTAGACTTCATTTGATATTCTTTCGCTGTTCGAGAGCTGATGAGGGTATTAACCAGCTTTCCCTTCGAAATAATTGGAAGGTAATCAGGAGATAATTCACCATATTCATTAAATTTTGGAACGGTGCCGTCACGAAAATCTTCAGATAGAGTAAACAGAGGCGAAAGAGTTTTCCCTTCCTCACGCATTTTGATGAGGGCACTTTTCCCCTGCTGAATGGCACTCTCGCCGAGCCCTTCCCAGGAAAACATCCAGATGAGGTCTGCCACCGCAGCAGGACCGAAGCAGGTGCGGTAAGTTCCCGGTTCAACTTTATTCACTGGTTTTTCCATTATTCGTATTTCTTTTTTGGATTGTTCGATTTTAGTCTCATAACGGGATTGGTCCCACGAAGTACCAGCAAGAGTACTTTTCACCATCTTTTCTTCCGGAGTGATGAGAGAATAATCAAAAGAAAATGTCTCGGTACTGAACCAATGTCGCTGACCAGCAGAATTAGCAGTTCCCTGAAAAATCACACCAGAAGCATATATTCCAGCCAGATCCACACCCTGGATAGCTGGAAGAAGAGCATCTGCCGTATCTGCTTCTGAAAGAAGGTTTCCTTTATAAACTTCCCGGCTAGAATCTCCCTTTTGGGGAATAATCACATAGGGGTCTTCAGGGAGTTGAGACACTTCACGTCTGAGTCGTACCAGTTCAGACATCACACTTTGTGTATCGACCTCCTTGTTCCCAGAAAAAGTTATTTCACTCCATGCACTCCGTCCATTCACAATAAAATTTAAGCCAATATCAGCGTCACAAACCACTCCTGCCTGGCGAATGCGTGCTTTACTTAACCGGATGAAATGAGATCGTTCCCCTTTCAGAGATATAGTCAGATGTTCACCATTTCTAAGGTCTGACAGCACCTTATCACATACATCGTTAAAAACCTGCTCCATATTTTTCTCATAGGATTGATTATGTGCCATTACGATACTCCTCCAAACACATCAATATTTTCAAAAAGACAGATGGGAGAAGCGTGTCCCACTCGAATTGACTGGTTTGGTTCTCCCTTTCCACAATAGGGTGTTCCATAGATTCCAAAAGTGTCTTTGTTCCCGATCATCTTCAGACTGTGCCAGAATGGGATAGTTTTCGCCCGGTAGTTAGGATTTCGAACAGTTTTAGTAATTTCACCGTTTTCGATCAATTTTCCGTATTCACACCCAAACTGAAATTTGATGCGATAGTCATCAATTGACCAGGATCGATTGGACTCCATAAAAACACCTCGTTCTACAGAACCGATGATCTCATCGAAAGTAGCATCCCCCGGTTCCAGATTCAGGTTTGCCATTCGATCAATAGGAGCCCGGTTCCACGAGCTGGCTCTGAGGTTAGCTACACCGGGTAACCCGGTTCGAATCTGGCTTTCTCTTCCACCTAATGCCCGAACAAGTAAGCCGTTTTTGATGATGTACTCCTTTTCAGCTTTCATTCCACCATCGTCAAAACCGTACGAGGCAAACTGCGTTTGGATAGTTGGATCAAACACAATATTCATCAGCGAAGATCCATACTGAAGTGACCCAAAATCCCCTGGTCGAACGAAACTCCAACCAGCATAATTGCGTTCATCCCCAAGAATCCGATCCAATTCCAAAGCATGTCCCACACTTTCGTGAATCTGAAGCATCATCTGATCCGGTGCTAAAACAATGGTAGTGGTTTCCGTGGGACATTCCTCAGCAGTTAACAATTCCACAACCTCTTTGCCGACACGTTTTGCTCTCCGGATAAGTTCCGCCTCGTCAAATAACTCCATCCCCATCTGATAACTTCGTCCCCGCAAGCCTGCATCCGTCCGACGCTGAATGATATTTCCCTCCTGGGCAGTTGCAGAACAGTCAGTCGTTACCAGCATAAATTTCTGGTGAATATCACTTCCATTTGAACTAACAAACCGATAGGTAGAGTCCACAATTCTACCGTATGATTCCCGGCTGACTATCTTGTCGGAAACCTTCAAAGCATTACACACCTTGAGCAGGATGTTGTTCAGCTGTCCGGGTGAAATTGAATCGGTAGCCAGTTTGTATGACGATTCATGGGTTCCGACAGATTTTGGACGGGAATAGGTACTGAATTTGAATAGAGAATATTTAGCAGATTCCTTCGCTTGGACATATGCCTTTTCCGCTGCCTCCTGAATACTTTCCTGATCCATCCTGCTAACGCTGCAGTAGCCAAACTGACCATCGACAAGGGTTTCTACCATAACGCCATGTGTAGTGCTGGTCACATTCGATTGTGGATGGTCATCCCGGATGATGCGATGAGTAGTAGTTTCTCTAATTTCCCGAAGTCCCACCCATTCAGCATTAATATCAATCTCGTTTAACGATTTATGAATATCAAAATCTTTCATCTCACATTCCTCAATATCTTGTGATTACATATTTATTTCACCCGTAATTTATGGAATCTCTGACTATTCCCCAAAATTTGAATAATTTTATAGTTCTTCACCATATCCCGTACCTGAATGATTCGTCAAAAGCCGAACAGGCACAGCCAGGCTCCCGACTGAGAGAAATGAATTTGTATTCAGAAATAATTCGAGATACAAGCATTAACACGGTGTCTATACCCACATACCACCCCCTCTTTTCATTCTCCCCTCCTTCGGTAGCCGGACAGGCATCGAGGGGGAGAAGGTCCTGCCGAGAAGTCACAGCTCAAACTCTTATTGCAGACCCTATGTGTAAAACTGTTTGAAGCCACGCTACCAAGAACTCCTCTCTCCGCCAGCCGGCGGAAGAGGAATTTTACCCTGTGGAATCTCCGACCAGTCGGAGAAAATCGCAGATTTTATTCCACAGGGTGAAGGAGAGGGGGATCTTTTCTCTTCTCAAGAGTTTCATTGTAACAAAAGCTACGAGAGTTTTTGTAAGATTGAATCTGGCTCATATTGTACAGCTCCTAAAATAAAAATGGTATCCAGGTACACATTATTGTGATAAGTCAATTTTATAAAATCCTGAAGGGTAAAATCCGCAGAATAGATTTTTGGCTTTAGCCTTTTAGAATCTAGGAATATACCAATCACCTTTTTTATTGTATCTATCATATAGATATTTTGCGTTTTACTTTATGGACTTAGCGGTTGAGATTTCTTTATCTTAACCTGTCAGGCTTTCGACTGATTATTCTATGCTAAAATTATCCTTGCTATCACTTTTAAAATCCTTGTAGATTTTTATATTAATTTCAACCCAAAAACGGAGAAATAAAAAATGAAAAAAAGTTCAATGAATTTTTTAGAAACTATGATGAAAACCCCTTCCCCATCAGGTTATGAACACAAACTCAGAAAAGTATGGTCTGAGGAAATGAAAAAATATTCCGATGAAGTAAAAATAGATGTTCACGGAAATATTGTCGCTTCAATCAATCCCGATAAAAGACCTAGAATTATGCTTGCAGGTCACATGGATGAATTGGGATTTCAGGTAGAGTACATTAATGACAAGGGGTTTATCTATTTTAACCATCTTGGAGGGTTCGATATTGGAATTATTCCAGGAAGAAAAGTCAGAATTCACACAAAGCAAGGGGATATTCTTGGTGTCACCGGAAAGAAAGCTATTCACCTTTTCGAAAAGAAGGATAGAGAAAAAGTGCCAAAACGCCATGAACTTTATATCGATATTGGTGCTAACGATAAAAAAGAAGTCCAGAAGTACGTGGAAATTGGGGATCCCATCACGTATGATTTCAATATTGAAGAGCTGCGAAATGGATTGTATATCTCTCGTGGATTCGACGATAAAATTGGTGCCTTTATCGTGGCGGAAGTGCTGAAAAATGTCTACAAGACAAAATCGGAATTGAATGCTGCACTCTTCAGCGTAGCTACCTGTCAGGAAGAGGTAGGTCTGCGGGGAGCGAGAACATCTGCATACGGTATTGATCCCCAGATCGGGGTGGCTATTGATGTCACTCATGGAACGGATACTCCAGATGTAGATGTGAAAAAAGTGGGAGATATAAAACTCAGTGAAGGTGCTGCTATCTCACGAGGACCGAACATTAATCCAAAGGTGTTTGAGATTCTCTTATCAGTAGCGAAAAAGAAAAAGATCAAGTATCAGGTTGAAGCTGCCCCTCGCCCCACAGGAACGGATGCCAACGTCATCCAGATCACCCGAGCTGGTGTGGCAACCGGACTGGTATCCATCCCCTGCCGGTATATGCATACCTACACGGAACTGATCTCCATGAAAGATGTGGAAAGTGCCATCAATATCCTGACGGAATTTTGCCTATCAGTTGATGAAAAAACGGATTTCACTCCGTAAGTAATGATACTTTTCCCCTCATCTATTGATCCTCCAAGATTTACGGAATACTCTTTTTAAGGAGAACCGCACTATTATCTTAACAGAAAATAATCATTGTTTGAGGATTAGAAATTCATTTTGAATTATAATTCAATGAAGTTATTTTTTATGTATGAATGAAAGAGATCTATTAGCCACAGTTCCAATTTTTTCTGACTTATCAAAATCGGAGATGGATCATTTATGTAATATTGTGATCCACCGATCCTATAATAAAGGTAATATGATCCTGATGGAAGATGAGTTTGGTGATACTTTCTTTATTATCAAAGAAGGAAGTGTAAAAATCACTCGTTTGAGTGAGGATGGTCGAGAGGTAATCCTTGCAATGCTCGGAGAGGGGGAATTTTTTGGTGAGATGTCACTGCTGGATGGGCAGACTCGATCTGCCAACGCCATTGCATTAGAAGATTCTGAGGCGTTAATCCTTAAACGGGTGGAATTCATTGCTTTACTGAAGAAATACCCAAAGGTGTCCATTTCTCTTCTACGAGAGTTAACTCAGAGATTGAGAAAAAGTGACCAGCAGATTGAGAGTTTATCTTTAAGTGACGCAGAACACAAAATCGGTATCACTCTACTCCGCCTTGCAGATGAGATGGGAACTATTCGCCATGGAAAAGTAACCATTAAAAATTTACCATATCAACAAGATATTGCAAACATGGCTGGGACATCACGCGAAACAGTTTCAAGAACACTTAAAATCCTTGAAGAAAGAAATCTAATTGAACGAACAGAACACTCTCTGGTAATTCTCGATTATTTGCAATTCAAACGTCTTTTCGGTTAATGAATGACAAATGCCTTGATATATCCTATATAATCTGGATTATTCACCCACAATATTTTGTCCGACCTGTACCGGAAACGCTTATTTAACAGTGTAACTTTCATACATATATAATGACCTCAAATCTTTTGTCTACAGTCCGATCCCCCAATCTTAGAAATCTCTCTCAGGTAATCTCGGCTGTTGAAAACGGCGATTCGAGTCTTGATAAAGATCTAAACAGTTTATATCCACATACCCGGGATACTATCCGCATTGGAATTACAGGACCACCGGGAGGAGGTAAAAGTACTCTCATTGATAAATTGATCACGGAAATTCGGAGTGATGGTAAATCTGTGTGCTGTATTTCTGTCGATCCAACCAGCCCGTTTTCTGGTGGAGCTTTCCTTGGAGACCGAATCAGAATGAACCAACATACCCTGGATCCCAACGTGTTCATTCGTAGTATGGGAAGTCGTGGAGAATTGGGCGGACTGGCAAAAAAAACGAAACAAGTAGCAGATATTTTAGCAGCAAGTGGAAAAGATATATTGCTCTTAGAAACGGTGGGAATTGGTCAGATCGAATCTGAAATTATTAAACAGGTGGATATTACGCTGGTTGTTCTAATGCCCGAGGTGGGAGATGGAATTCAATTTATGAAAGCGGGTCCCATTGAGATTGGTGACTTGTTCGTAATCAATAAATCAGACAGGGAAGGTGCTGATTATATTGCACAAACCCTTCGTTACTACTTTGAGTTGAATGAAAATGAACGGGAGTTCATTCCAAATATTTTGATGACTATTGCCACTGAAGGAAAAGGTGTACACAAATTATATACAGAAAGTTACACCCTAATCAAGAAATTGACTAAGTCAGGAACATTGAATCAACGTCGAAAACAACAATATCTTGATCAGATTGAGTCATTGGTAAAAGATGATCTGGTTTCGAAATTCTGGACTCAGGAACGGGAAAATTTATTAAATAACAAACTTAATGATTTCCACGACCAAAAAATTTCACCCTATGATGCTGCTTTAATATTAATGAATTCGTTATCCGATTGATTATGAACAAAGAAGAAAAAGGTACTATGCCCTTCCTTAATCATCTCGAAGAGATGCGGTGGAGAATTATCAAATCATTAGTTGGTATTGTGATAGGGGCAGGGATAACGTTTATTTTTATTGATCCCATTTTCAAAATTTTACTCAATCCAGCCATGGCACTGGAAAATCCTCCTCAACTTCAGGTATTAACAGTGTACGGTATGTTTATGATAAGGTGGGGAATCGCCATTGTTGGGGGCATCATCCTCGGTTTACCTGTCATTACTTATCAGATGTGGAAATTTATCACTCCGGGTCTTCTAAAAAATGAGAAAAAATATGTCGCTCCGGTTATCATTTTTTCATTTATTGCATTTATAATTGGTATCCTTTTTGCCTATTTTGTAATAATTCCCTTTTCATTAAGATTTTTTACATCCATTGGGTATGTTGACGTTCAAAACAATTTCTCGATCAACTACTATTTCAGCTATATCTTGTGGATCCTTCTTGCCGCTGGACTTGTTTTCGAGTTACCGATACTTGTATTGATACTATCCCAAATTGGATTGTTAACACCAACCTTTATGCGTCACTATCGTAAACATTCCATCTTCGTAATCCTCTTACTGTCAGCTTTCATTACTCCACCAGATCCTATCAGTTTGATGATTATGGCATTACCTCTTACCTGTTTATACGAAATTAGCATATGGATTTCGAAATTCGCGTCAAAGTAAATTCACATTGGTATGGATGTAAGATTCTGGGTATATTCAATCGATGAAGCTTGATAAGGAATTAAAAGAAATCGTTGTTCCTATTTTGGAAGATATCAAAATCTTCCAGCAAGAATTTGAGGATGCTCTACGTTCTGAAGTCCGGCTGATTAATCTCATTAGCAAGTATCTCATTCGTCACAAGGGAAAGGGAATCCGTCCGATATTAACCATCTTATCTGCCCGTGCTTGCGGTAAACCCACTTTGAATAGCTACAAAGCCGCCGCATTGGTAGAACTTATTCATATCGCCTCGTTAATCCATGACGATGTTGTGGATGATGCTAATAAACGAAGAGGATTTCCATCCATCAATCGAATATGGAAAAATAAAGCTTCAATTGTCATGGGAGATTTTATCTTAAGTAAGGTGTTAACAAATTTGATTCAACTCAGAGATTTCGATGTACTTGATCTCATCTCCAGTACTGCTGTCAGCTTGAGCTCGGGAGAAATGCTCCAGATCGAAAAGAGTTATACAAAATCGATCAGTGAAGATATTTATTTCACAATGATCAGAAATAAAACAGCTTCATTGACTTCAACATGTTGTGAACTTGGTGTTATTACCTCATCCCGTGAGGATAATCATCGACATGCTATGAAAAGTTTTGGTGAAAATTTTGGAATGGCTTTTCAAATAAAAGATGATCTTTTTGATATTCTTGGTTCAGAAAAGATAATAGGTAAGGATACAAATTCTGATTTATCAAAAAATATGATCACCCTACCAATTATACATACCTTATCTTCTGATATATCTCGATCTGAGAAAAAACAGATACGCAAAATCCTCAAAAACGGTTCATCAAAAAAAGATATGGAAATTCTTACCAACATTATTAAGGAATACGATGGGTTTTCCTACGCAGAATTAATAATGAATAATTATTCACAAAAAGCAATTGATTCTCTCTCTATTTTCCCTGACTCTCCTTATAAACAATCCTTGATCGATTTGACGCTATACAACTCTCAGCGGACATATTAATGTCTGTCAATATCGCTCGGGAAAAATGTTAACCACAGTGGTAAGCAATTGTCGGTAAACACACATTTAAAGTATCTTCTCATCCGATTCAGTTCCATCGGCGACATCATTTTTACTACCCCCCTTCCAGAATGGTTGAAGAATAATGATCCTGACTGTATTGTTCATTTTCTTACACTTTCGGAATATACACCACTATTAGAAAATAACCCATTTATCAATAAAATCATTCATATTAATAGAGATCACTCTCGTAATAAATTAAAACAGGTTGCGAACGTAATTCGTGATTCTGGGTATGATTTGATAGTGGATCTTCATAACTCGTTAAGGAGTAAAATCCTGCGCTATAATTTGACTGGGATTTCTACAAGTGTTTATAAAAAACCTCGATGGAAACGTTTTCTGTTATTTTATTTCCATTTGAACCGATTTACGGATCATTATGATATTTCAAGGAAATTCATACAATTAATCAATCACCAACAGGATGATTCGATTACGTTAATTCCTAAATTATTCCTTTCAAATCAGGAAAAAATTCGTGTAAGGGAATTCCTCTCTTCATATGGCGTTACAAAAGAGTTTATCGTATTTGTTCCGGGCTCTGCCTGGCCAAATAAAATCTGGAAATCCAAGGGATATATTGAAACAATTAGAACGTTTCTTGAAGAACAAACCCTGGATGTCGTTCTTTTAGGAGGAAAGAACGATGTAATATGTGATACAATTTCTGAACAGATTAAAGGGGTGAAAAATTTAAAAGGAAAAAGTAATTTACGAATGTCTCTGGGAATATTATCATTAGCTCAAACAGCTGTTGGAAGTGACACAGGACTAATTCACGGATCTGAAGCTGTGGGTACAAATGTTGTTATGATAAAAGGTCCCACTTCAAAAGCCACAGGAGCAAGTATTCATCTTACCAATTCAATAGAATTAAAAACAAATTTGTGGTGCAGACCATGTTCAAAAAATGGGAGTCGTCCCTGTTACCGTCAAAAGCAGCTGTGTATGGACTCCATCACGTCCGGTCAGGTGATTAAAGCAATCAACACAGTAACACAAATAGCTACAACATGAAGTTTTTCTGGCAACTGATATACAACATTTTATTTTTACCCCTTTTGTTCATCTTGGTGATGATTGGCTACATGTTTAATGAAAAAATTCGTGAGGGTATCAGGGGCAGATGGAAAACATATTCCACGCTAAAAGACTATATTAACAACATCGGGAAAAATAAATTAATCTACTGGTTCCACTCGGCTTCCCATGGTGAGTACGAACAAATTCAACCGGTTCTAAAGGGATTAAAGGAAGTAGAACCAAATTGTATCAGTATAGTTACTTTTTTTTCGCCTTCGGGTTTTAATCACATTTCTGATCCGAATATCGATTGTAAAGTATATCTTCCTATTGATTTTGTCTGGACGTGTTGTCGATTATTAAAATTGGTTAGACCACATAAACTCATTTTTGCAGAGTATGATGTTTGGCCTAACTATATCTGGTGTGCAAAACGGTATCACATAAAAACTTCTCTATTTTCAGCAAGATTACATAAAAAAAGTACAAAATTATTCCCTATCCTTCGGAGTTTATATAGACACGTTTATAAGTGCATTGACTCAATTTATACCATTTCTGAGAATGACTATATCAATGTTCGCCGTCTGATTGGCAAGCGAAATAGGGCTATTGTCCGCGTTCTTGGAAACCCACGATACGATAGAGTCAAGGAAATTGCGGATAAACCGGATCCTGAAAGAACTTATGAAATTCTGGATCGGGATAATCGTTTGATTGTGGGAAGTACTCACTTAGAAGATGAAAATATCATTTTACCAGCTGTTCTGAAATTATTGAATCAGAATTCTGAGATTTCCATTTACTGGACTCCTCACGAAACCAGTAAAAAAAATATCACCCGGAATATGAATTCCTTTAAAAATGCAAATATTCCATTTACACTGTTGTCTCGGTGTCACTGGAACCATCTTCGTCAAAATAGAGTGGTGATTATCGATAAAGTAGGTTTTTTATCAAGATTATACTGGCATGGAAGGTTCGCTTATATCGGAGGTGGTTTTTCATCTGGAATTCACAATGTAATGGAACCTGCCATTGCAAGATTACCGGTTATATTTGGTCGCAAGTACCAGAACTCAGGAGCAGCTGAGGAACTTTTAAAATACGGAGGTGGTTTCTGTATTTCCAGTGGAGATGAATTTTTATCAGCACTAAGTGAAATGATGAATGTTAAAGAGAATCTTATCAAAGCAAGCCAAGCTGCTACAAAAGTGATATACACTAACCTGGGATCATCCACTAGAGTAGTAAGAGGTATTCTTCGTGACTGATCCTTCCTTTGATATATGTTTTCCTAAATTTAACCGGAAAAAACAAACAATTCACCTAAGGCAGGGACTGAACATTATTTATGGTGAAAGCGGCGTGGGGAAAACCTATCTCTCACAGATTCTTGCGGGTAGATTGATACTTAAAGCTGAATTAAATTTTAAAGTTTCTTCTACTCAATTATCAGATAAAGTTGCCCTCGTATTTCAGAATCCAGATGATCAGATTGTTGCACCAACTATCTTTTCCGAATTGGCTTTTAACTATGAGAATTTTGGTTACCACTCCAACTCAATCAGGGACAAAACAGATCAATTATGTAGTGAATATGATTTACAATGGGATTTAAAACGACATCCTTCTACCCTATCGGGAGGTGAAAAGCAAATATTGAACCTCATAACAGCAATCTCATCCAAACCTGAAATTCTCATCATTGATGATGGATTGTGTTATTTAAGTAAAAGTAACAAATTGAAGATGATTAATCACCTCCAGAATTACAGCCTTAAACAAAATACTGTAACAATCTGGTTAACGTCAGACATAACAGATATGGATTTTTTAGATCAAGGAAAGGAGTTAAAGCTGGATTCATTGGTGACGTGGCGAAAAAATGCAAGCCAGTCAGGGAATATTCATTCGATGTTCAGGAATGGCAACATCAGTCTGAATCTCAATAAAATGTCCTTTGCATACTCCAATTCTGAAGATCTCTTTTCAAATCAAACAGTGAGAGTGAAGTCCTTTAGAGCTCTTGCTGTATTAGGTGATAACGGAAGTGGGAAATCAACTTTTGCAGATTTACTAGCGAATATTCTTAAACCTAAATCGGGATCGCTTCAATTGTTAAGTGAGAGAAAAAAGAACCTAAAATTGGGATATCTTCAACAATTCCCAGAACAGTCTTTAGGAGGAATGACCTATAATGAATTAATTCTCAAGATGATTGAAGCTGGACTTATATCAAAAACGAAATTAACACTATTCCAGGAAGCACTACAAACCTTCCAAATATCATGGGATTTAATAAAACACACACCCATTCATCGTTTGGGATTATCGGTAGCAAGAATGACTATCTTACTTATCATTTGTTTTGGGAATTATGATGTTATTATTCTGGATGAACCCACATTCTCCTTGGGAAATCAACTGCAGGTAAAACTTGCTCAGTTTCTGAAGAAATCGTTAGAACACAAACATTTTATTCTTATCTCACACAATGATTCATTTACTCGACGAATATGTGATCAAACCATAAAAATAACCGATAGACAGTTTATAAAAGTTGAATCAAAAAGAGCAGAATATGTCTGACAATAGAGCAAAAATTAAAATCACCGATCCAACAAGGATTATCACCCTGGCAAATGGGATGAGTGTATTCAGGGCTTTTCTGGCATTTCCCATTATCTACTATCTGGCGAAAGATGAGATGGTCATATCTGTTCTCTTTATGCTGTTAGCAGTATTCACAGATTATTTCGATGGGTATTTTGCCAGGCGTGCTGATGAGGTGACAAATCTTGGTAAAATCCTTGATCCCGTTGCTGATAAAGTTGTTATTTTTGCTGTTGTGTTATTCATAATTTTAGATGAAAGTCGTGATTTCCCAGAATGGTTTCTATGGTTATACGTTGTAAGAGATCTGACAATCTCTATCTCATCCCTTTATATTATGCATCATTCCTCAATCACATTAAGTGCCAACCCCATTGGAAAATTGAGTGTAGGTATTTCTGCTTTAGCTATTTTATTTTACGTTCTGAATATCGAAGAATTGAAATTGTATTTTCTCATAATTGCCACTGTTTTGCTGATTATCAGCTGGATTCAGTACATGAAGGATGATCTGACTCATTTGAAAAAAAATATGTCTACTCAAACCAAGAGTAAAACAAATTATAAAGAAAAATGAACTATATTTGTTCTACAGAAATACCTCTATGAAAAAATGATATTTTAAGATAGCAATAGAATAAGTTTCAATAGTTACAAAAGTATAAATCCCGATAATAGTGTACTCCTCATTTAAACGACTGTTCAACTCTCTTACCAAAACCAGAGAAGTTATCAGAGTAGTATTGAAAGATGTGTTGATAAAAAGAATATCTTCAACTGATATTGATGAACTTGAATTTCTTCTTCTTGGTGCTGACATTGGGGTGAAAACGACAGATGACATTATTCAGTGGCTTAAAAATCGCAAGGGGAAAAACAAGTTAAGGAGATCTCTTGAAACGTATCTTTTAACCATTCTTGAGAGTATCCCCATCACACAACAAACGGAAGAAAATACTCATACGGTATATCTTATCGTTGGAGTAAACGGAACAGGTAAAACAACCTCTGCAGCAAAACTCGGGTATTATCAAAAGAAGAAGAATCAGTCAGTTATGTTAATAGGAGCTGATACATATCGAGCTGCAGCCATCGAGCAACTCGAAAAATGGAGTAACCTGGCTGGACTAAAACTTATCTGTAATCGGGAGGGTGGGGATCCCTCCTCTGTTGTCTATGATGGACTGATGGCAGCTAAAGCCCGGAATTTTCAATGCGCTATCGTTGATACAGCAGGAAGATTACACACGTATAAAAACCTGATGTTTGAAATAGAAAAAATGTACCGGGTTATTCAAACAAAATTCCCGGAATTTATCCTGCATACCTATCTGACACTGGATGCTAACCTCGGTCAGAACTCTCTCATTCAGGCAAGGGAATTTAATAAACACGTTCCTCTTGATGGTATCATTTTGACAAAGATGGATGGAACAGCAAAAGGAGGTATTGTTTTTCCTATTTATCGGGAGATGAAGATTCCTATAACATTCATTGGTCTTGGTGAAGATCTGGATGATTTTATTGAATTTAATCCCCGGCAATATGTGAAATCTATTTTGGGTTCTAACGATGAGGAAGAGTAGAAAAAAAATCCACCTCATAAGTCTTGGATGCCCAAAAAACCTTGTTGATTCAGAAATCCTGATCGGTGGTCTGAAACGTCAAGAGTTCGAAATTGTTAACATCCCTGAGGAAGCTGATGCCATTATTGTAAATACTTGTGGATTCATTGAGCCAGCCAGGGAGGAATCTATTGACACAATCCTGCAAGCAGCAGAATTAAAAACAATCGGAAGCCTTAGAGAGTTGGTGGTGATGGGCTGTTTTTCAGAACTCTATACCGATGAGTTACGGACGGAATTGCCTGAAGTAGATCACTTTTTCGGTACAGATGCTTATGGAGAAATTATCGCCCATTTCTCTGGAAAGAACCATTTGAAATTTGATCCTCACTACCTTCGCTCCCTGTTAACACCCTCACATTATGCCTACCTGAAAATTGCAGAAGGATGTGATAACGAATGTTCATTTTGCAGCATCCCGATGATTAGAGGTAAACAAAAGAGTAAACCTATCAAGGAACTGCTTGATGAAGCAGAATGGTTGGCAGGTCAAGGTGTAAAAGAACTCATACTTATTGCTCAGGATACCACTTCATATGGTTGGGATTTGCGACCAAAAGTGTATTTGCAGGATTTATTAAAAGAGCTTGATAGAATCACACATTTCAAGTGGATTCGACTACTTTACACCCATCCCTCTCACCTTTCTAATGAGGTTGCTGATGTTATTGCAAAATCAGATCGGATATGCCATTATATTGATTTTCCAATTCAACACGCTTCTGATCAATTGTTAACGTCAATGTGTCGGGGACTTGGAAAAGACGGAATACGAAAACGTATTCACCAATTGCGTTCTGTCATTCCTAACATTGCAATTCGAACATCACTCATTGTAGGTTATCCTAATGAGACTGAAGTTGATTTTCAAGAACTTGTGGATTTTGTCGAAGAAATCCGGTTTGACCGATTAGGGGTTTTTACCTATTCTGAGGAAAAAGGAACCCCAGCCTTTGATCTGAAAGATGATGTTCCAACAAAAACTAAATGGAACCGTCGGGATAAAATTATGCTGCTCCAGATGGATATTGCTCTTGAAAAAAACTCCAAGTTTGTTGGGAAAACAATGGAAGTATTGGTTGATGAAGTGAAGTATGGAGTTTCAACAGGAAGAACGGAATTCGATTCCCCTGAAATTGATAATATTGTCACTGTAAACGAGAAACTGAATACCGGACAATTTTATGAAATTGAAGTAACTGACTACACTGAATACGGACTTACTGGAAAGACAATCTGAATCATTTTTTCACTGTGTAATCCTACCCAAAAAAATCCGATTCACATTCTTGACTAATCTGTCGGAAAAACGTAAATTATAGGACATTATGTCAGAATTAAAAATTCATACAAATTATAAACCGACGGGTGATCAACCAGAAGCTATCGCTCAATTAGTGCAGGGTATTCAGCAAAAGGAAAAGTATCAAACTCTTCTCGGAGTAACGGGGAGCGGTAAGACCTTTACAATGGCTAACATAATACAGAAAGTTAAGAAACCGACAATTATCATTTCACATAATAAAACCCTTGCCGCTCAACTGTATGGAGAATTTAAGTCATTATTCCCCGAAAATGCTGTGGAATACTTTATCAGCTATTATGACTATTATCAGCCGGAAGCTTATCTACCGATAACAGACACTTTTATTGAAAAAGATTCTTCCATCAATGAAGAGATTGACAAACTCCGGTTGAAAACCACCAGTTCCCTTCTGGCTAGACGTGATGTAATCGTGGTTAGCAGTGTGTCGTGTATTTATGGAATTGGTTCACCTGATGAATACAGGAATCAAGTGGTTTACATTCAAAAGGGTGAGACTGTTATTCGTCGAGAGTTATTTCTTTCCTTAATCAACATCCACTATCTCCGTAACGATGCTGTGCTGGAAAGAGGAAATTTTCGTGTCCAAGGTGATGTGATAGAAATTTTTCCGGCTTATGAAGATGTCTGTATCCGAGTTGAAATGTTTGGAAATAAGATTGACACCATTCACTCTTTTGACCCGATTACTGGTGAATTAATTCATGAGATTGATTCCTTGTTCATTTATCCGGCAAAACATTTTGTGACAGATAGCAAAAAAATGAATCAAATCTCAGATAAAATTCTCAGCGAACTATCAGAACAATTGGAATTCTTTCGATCAAATGGTCTTCTTTTGGAGGCTCAACGTTTAGAACAGCGAACAAATTTCGATCTTGAAATGATGCTTGAGGTCGGTTACTGTTCGGGAATCGAAAATTACTCCCGCTACTTTTCCGGTCGGAAATCAGGCCAACGACCCTGGACTCTGCTGGATTTTTTCCCGGACGATTACCTGATGTTTATTGACGAATCCCACGTAACATTGCCCCAGGTACAAGCGATGTATGAGGGTGACAAAAGTAGAAAAGAAGTATTGGTACAATACGGATTCCGACTCCCTTCGGCTCTTGATAACCGTCCGATGAAAATTGATGAATTTTACGAAAGGATTAATCAGGCAATATTTGTATCTGCGACACCCGGTCCAAGGGAATTAAAAATGTGTAACGATGTGGTTGTGGAACAACTTATTCGCCCCACAGGTCTTGTGGATCCTGATATTGTGGTTAAACCAACCAGAGGACAGATTGACGATCTTATTAGCGAAATTCGAGTCCGTACGGATAAAAAAGAACGAGTTCTCGTAACAACCCTTACCAAACGAATGGCAGAAGATCTCACAGATTATCTGATAGGAATGAACCTGCTGGTTCGATACCTTCATTCTGAGATACAGACATTGGAACGGGTTAAAATTCTTAGGAATTTAAGACTGGGGGAATTTGACGTCCTTGTGGGAATTAATTTACTGAGGGAAGGTCTCGATCTGCCCGAGGTATCCCTGGTTGCCGTACTTGATGCAGATAAAGAAGGATTTTTACGATCTGAATCGTCCCTGATGCAAATCTCAGGCAGAGCATCCAGAAATGTGGGTGGAAAGGTTATTTTTTATGCTGATCGTATAACGAATTCAATGAAAAAGGTTATTGATGAATCAGCACGTCGAAGAAAAATTCAGCAGGCATACAATGTCGAACACAATATAACTTCCAAAACTGTATTCAAATCTATTGAGGATGTTATGATTAGCACTTCAGTAGCAGACGTCTGTCGAGAAACAACTCTTGAAGATTACCCACAAAAGAGTGATCTATTTGAAAATATGGATAAAGCCGTTGCCCTGGACATGCTCAAAAGAGAGATGATGACAGCAGCCGAGAAGCTTGAATTTGAAAAAGCAGCAAAATTAAGAGATGAAATTGAAGAACTGAGAAAGGAAGTAGTATGAAAATTTTAGTTACAGGTGGAGCAGGTTTTATTGGTTCACACATTCAGGATGCCTACATCGAACAGGGACATAACGTTTGTGTGATGGATAATCTCTACACTGGAAGAAAGGAATTTGTTCATCCGGAGGCAACTTTTTATAAATTGGATATTCGTGATGGAAAAACGGTGAATAATATTTTTGCGGATGAGAAGTTTGATGTTGTTAATCACCACGCAGCACAGATGGATGTCCGGGCTTCTGTGGAAAATCCAATGTTTGATGCAGATGTGAACATTGTTGGTGGGCTAAATCTACTGGAAGCGAGTATAAAAAACCGTGTAAAAAAATTCATATTTGCATCTACTGGCGGCGCTATTTATGGGGAGCAGGATTATTCCCCAGCCGACGAGAAACATCCTCTGCGACCGGAATCTCCATACGGGGTAGCCAAACTCAGTTTCGAGAGGTATCTGTACTATTATGGTGTAGTCTATGGATTGAAATACACCATTTTACGATATGCGAACATTTATGGCCCCCGACAGAATCCACACGGGGAAGCTGGTGTTGTGGCTATTTTTTCTCAACTATTGGTTAATGGAGAAATCCCAACGATTAATGGGGATGGTCTAAAAACAAGAGATTTTGTCAATGTAACAGATGTGGTAAAATCAAACCTTGCAGCACTGGAATTTAAGGGAGATTCTGTAACTGTGAATATAGGTACCGGTATTGAGACAAATATCAACGAGATTTTCCAACATTTGAAAAACACATCTGGCACCACTCTCGAAGCAATTCACGGTCCAGATAAGAAAGGAGAACAACAAAGAAGTGTACTGGACAATTCTTTTGCCAGAGAAACACTAAACTGGTCACCCACAATAAATATTCAGGATGGATTAAACCAAACCTATACTTATTTTTTAAATAACAAGGGAGACTTATTTTGATGAATTTAGAGCGGATTCAAAAACTATCGGGTATCATTGGTAAATCTGCTGCTATTGAGCAGGTTTTAGAAACGGTTGATCAGGTGGCTCCTATTGATATATCGATTCTAATTACGGGTGAATCCGGTACTGGAAAAGAGATAGCAGCCCGAGCCATTCATAAGTTAAGTCGCCGAGCGAATAAACCACTTGTTATTGTTAATTGTGGCGCTATTCCTGCTGGAATTATTGAAAGTGAACTTTTCGGTCATAAGAAGGGAGCGTTCACAGGTGCATCAGAGGATAGAAAAGGATATTTTGAAGAGGCAAATGAAGGATCGATTTTACTTGATGAAATTGGAGAGACTCCGGTTGAAACTCAGGTAAAACTACTCAGGGTTCTTGAGGAAGGTGAATTTATGCGCGTTGGGGATGCCAGAACGAGAAAGGTTGATGTGCGGATAATTGCCGCTACAAATAAGGATCTTCTAAAGGAATCGGCATCTGGGAATTTCCGTAAGGATTTATTTTATCGCCTTCGATCAGTTACGATAGATATGCCAGCGCTTCGTCACCGCCCTGAAGATATTGATCTGTTAGTTGAAAGATTTGCATTACAGTTTTCCCGAAGTAATGATATTGTGTTCCGGGGATTTACCTCCGATGCTATTTTTTTGATGAAACAATACGACTGGCCAGGAAATGTTCGCGAATTGAAAAACTTCGTCGAGAGCATTATTATTCTTGAAAAGGGAAACCGAATCTCCTCGGAAATGGTGATGAAACACCTCTCCCCCGCTACCGAACCAAGTAAATCTATGAATCTTCCTGTTGTCGTGGATAAATCTGTTGACCAAGCAGAACGGGAACTGATACTTCAACAATTATTATTTCTCCGTCAGGATTCAAGAGAGATAAAGTCACTCCTTATGAAGGGGAAATTTAATCACAGTGGAGAAGTAGGATTTCTACCTGATCATGGATCAGTTTTTGATGACCAATATCAGCAAGTTGACAAGGAAGAACTAAATTCCATCAAATCTGAAGAAATCGGAAAAGTTAGTATGAAAGATCTCGAAAAAGAGATCATTACCAGAACGTTAAAAAAATTCGATAATAATCGACGAAAAACGGCAAAAGCTTTAAACATCAGTGAACGAACTCTTTATCGTAAAATAAATGAACTTGGTCTTGAAAAAAAACAGAAGAAATATCAGTAGTCTTATCCTTCTACTGGTAATTACTGGATGTGGATTTTACTCTTTTACCGGTTCAATCCCGCCACATATTAAAACCATTGGGATTCCTCTTTTTATGAATGAGACGGCAGAGTTTGGGATTTCGGAGAATATTACTGACGATATTACAACTATTTTTATCGAAGAGAACATTCTGAAAGTCGTAGATGAATCAACAGCAAATTCCATATTGCGTGGAACTATCCAGAAAGTATCTGACAAACCATACACCTATTCGGGAATGGAAGAGGTGACGGAATACCGATACTCACTTGTCATTAATATTGAATGGTTTGATATTATTAATGATAAGACACTATTGTCTAAAAAATATTCTGGGTGGGGAACTTATGATCTTTCTGCTGATATTTCATCGGATGGTATTGATAATGATGGTGACGGAAAGATTGATGAAGAAGACCCCGATGAAATGGGAGACCCCCGGGAACTAGCGTCGAAGGTAGCTCTTGAAAAAATTGCTGATGACATCATAAACGATATTTTATCAACCTGGTAGCAGCGGAGGTATCTATTGAAAAAAACATATATCGCAGATTTACCTAAAGCAATAGGTGAAGTAGTTACTTTGAATGGTTGGGTGTACAATAAACGATCCAGTGGAAAAATATGGTTTCTTATTTTACGGGATGGAACCGGGTACACACAGTGTGTTGTTGTGAAAGGTGTGGTTCCTGATAATGTATTTAATCTCGAAGCTGATCTCACCCATGAATCGTCTTTGTCAATAACGGGATTGGTGAAAGAAGAACCGCGAGCTATCGAAGGTTATGAACTGGAAGTTAAACATATTGAGGTTTATCAACTCGCTGATGAGTACCCTATCAGTAAGAAGGAACACGGAACAGCATTTTTGATGGATAATCGACATCTGTGGCTTCGTTCACGAAAACAGCACGCAATTTTGAAGATTCGTCACGAGATTATTCGTGCATGTCGTGATTTCTTTGATAACAATGGTTTTGTGCTGGTGGATACACCAATTTTTACCGCTAATGTCTGTGAGGGAACCACGACACTTTTTGAAACCGAATATTTTGGAAGAACTGCTTATCTCACCCAGAGCGGTCAGTTATACAATGAAGCAGCTGCAATGGCTGTTGGCAAGACGTATTGCTTTGGTCCAACCTTCAGGGCTGAAAAATCGAAGACCCGGCGACATCTGACAGAATTCTGGATGATAGAACCGGAGATTGCTTATTGCAATCTCGACGAAAATATGGAATGGGCTGAAAATTTAATCACCTATATGATTAATAGGGTTCTTGAAAAATGTAAAGAACATTTAGATATTCTTGAGCGTGATACTTCTAGATTGGAGAATATCACTATCCCCTTCCCAAGAATTTCTTATACAGAAGCTGTAGAAATTCTGCATAAACAAGGAGAGAAATTCAAATGGGGTGAAGATTTTGGTGGAGGTCACGAGACGGTGATTTCAGATCAATTTGAAAACCCTGTGATCGTACATCGTTTTCCTTCGAGCATCAAATCATTTTATATGAAACGAGACCCAGAAGATGAAAACATAGTTCTTGGAATGGACGTTTTGGCTCCTGAAGGGTATGGTGAAATTATTGGAGGTAGCGAACGGGAAGATGACAAAAATATTCTCATTAAAAGAATTGAGGAAGAAAAGTTACCTAAGGAAGCATTTAACTGGTATGTTGACCTCCGAAGATATGGATCGGTGCCGCACTCTGGTTTTGGACTTGGTATAGAACGATGTGTGTCGTGGTTATGTGGTCGTACTCATATCCGTGAAACCATCCCATTTCCGAGAACAATCTATCGGTTGGAGCCGTAAAGGTGAAAAAACGGAGGATTGCTGTATTTGGCGGTTCCCAATGTACCGATGATGTACTGAAAACTTCTTTTGAAGTGGGCAGATTGCTGGCAAAAAAGGATGTGATCATTTATTGTGGCGGGAGGAGCGGTGTGATGAAGTCGGTAAGTCAGGGGGTATCAGAAGCGGGCGGTACTGTTGTTGGAATTTTACCAGATAATTCTTGTGATTCTTCCAATAAATATATCACAATTCCCGTCGCTACAGGAGTCGGCCAAGGCAGAAATATTATAATCGCTAATTCGGTGGAAGGGGCAATTGCTATTAATGGCGCCTACGGTACTCTATCAGAAATTGCCCATACACTAAGCCAGGGAAAACCCGTCGTGGGATTGGGAACCTGGGATATTAAGGGAGTCATTCAGGTGAGTACCCCGAAAGAAGCTGTTGAAACAGTGTTGGGCTTGATTTAAGATAATAGTAGAGTAAAATCAAAATTGTTGAAATGAACCACGACAAATAAATCATATAGAAAGGTATGAAAAAAGAAATCATTAAATCTTTGACGAATGAGTTTGAATCTTTTGTCAATTTTACCAATCAGGGTATTGAGTTCTGGTTTGCCCGGGATTTGCAGCATCTGTTGGGTTATTCCAAATGGGATAATTTTTTAAAGGTGATCAATAAAGGCAAAGTAGCCTGTGAAACGGCAGGTCATCAGGTTTACGACCATTTTGCCGATGTCGGGAAAATGGTCAAAATCGGTTCCGGAACAGAGCGAGCAATAAAGGATTTTATGCTCACCCGGTTTGCTTGTTATCTCATTGCCCAGAACGGAGATCCCCAAAAAGAAGAAATTGCTTTTGCCCAAAATTATTTTGCCGTTCAAACACGAAAATTTGAAATCATTGAACAACGCATTAATGACTGGGAACGGCTGAAAGCACGAGAAAAACTGACGCTGTCTGAAAAAGAACTTTCAGCGGTTATCTATGAGAGTGGGATTGATGATTTAGGATTTGCAATTATTCGCAGTAAAGGCGACACCGCTCTTTTTGGTGGCTTTTCTACTAAAGAAATGAAGGCAATATTAAAGGTTTCTAAAAGCAGACCGCTTGCTGATTTTTTACCAACTATCACTATTAAAGCAAAAGATTTTGCAAATGAAATAACCGTTTTTAATGTGAAGAAGAAAGAATCACTTAAAACAATTCGGGAAATTTCAGAAGAACATATCAAAAACAATAAAGGGGTTCGAAAACTTCTCAAAGAAAGGGGAATTATCCCAGAAGAACTGCCACCTGAAGAAGACATAAAAAAGCTGCATCGGCGTTTAACCACCATTGAAAAAAAGATGATAAAAGACACACCTAAAATCGATTAGGATAAATCAAAATAGTTATGAAAAAAGCAGGTTAAAATGAAAATTGCTCTCTGCCAGATTAACTCTATTGTTGGGAATTTCAAGTACAATTCCGACAAAATATTGTCATTTTACACTCAAGCTGTTGAAACAGGAGCAGACCTTGTGGTTTTTCCTGAATTATGTATCACAGGGTACCCCCCGATGGACCTTCTTCTTGAAAACAGTTTTATCCGACAAAATTTAAAGGCAATAGAAAAAGTCTCATCACACATAAAAAAAATCCCGGCTATTGCTGGATTTGTACGAAAAGTTGACTCAAGGATTTACAATTCTGCCGCTGTAATGCAAAATAGCAGGATTTCAGCAACGTATGATAAAATTTTGCTACCCACCTACGATGTCTTCGACGAAAAGAGGCACTTTACCAACGGATCAACAACTGATCCAATCCCCATCTTAATTGCCGGGGAAACAGTCATGGTTGGCATACAGATTTGCGAAGACCTCTGGGACCACAAATACGAATGCAAGGTGACAGATCAAATGGTGACAAAAGGAGCTGAGTTGATCATCAACATTTCTTCTTCCCCATTCCATGTTGGGAAGCGCTCTGAGCGTATTGAATTGATCACTAATAAAGTAAAATATCTCAAGGTACCTTTTCTCTATTGTAATCTTGTGGGTGGTCAGGATGAACTGATCTTCGATGGTCATTCCCTGGCATATGATGCGGATGGAAATTTAATTGCCGAAGGAAAACAATTTGAGGAGGAAATCATCTCTGTTGATGTAAATAAGGAGGAAGTCACCATCAGAGATGCAAAACCATTCAAACAGGAAGAGGAGATTTTTTCCGCTCTGGTTTTGGGTGTGCGGGATTATTTCAAAAAAACGGGTCACGAAAAATGCATCATTGGACTGAGCGGTGGAATTGATTCTGCACTAACAGCCTGTATTGCCGTGGAGGCTCTCGGCAGTGAAAATGTTACCTTTGTTGCAATGCCATCAAAATTCAGCTCAAAGGCAAGTGTTGATGACGCAGCTAAACTGGCTGAAAATCTGGGAGTGAAGTTACTGAATATTCCCATTGATGACCTAATGTTAGAATATGATGATGTCTTGAAAAATCATTTTGACGGATTGAAACAAGACATTACCGAAGAAAACATCCAGGCAAGGATCAGGGGGAATATTCTGATGGCTTTTTCAAACAAATTTGGGTGCCTTGTTCTTTCAACAGGAAATAAAACTGAACTGGCTCTGGGGTATTGTACTTTATATGGAGATATGAGCGGAGGATTAGCCGTTATTAGTGATTTAAATAAATTGGATGTTTATTCAACATCAAAGTGGTACAATAAGCATAAGAAATGCGAAGTCATTCCAAAAAACATTATTGATAAGATACCATCGGCAGAATTAAGTAAGGGACAGGTAGATCCTTTTGATTATCAGGTAGTTTCTCCATTAGTTGATAATATTGTAGAACAGAAGAAGTCTCGCCGTGAATTGATTGATTCAGGATACGATCCGAAGCTTGTGGATCACACCATAAATTTAGTGAAACGTGCCGAATTCAAACGAAGGCAGGCTCCCCCGGGACTTCGAGTAACAACAAAGGCTTTTGGGATTGGCAGGAGGTATCCTATTGTCAATCATTTTCACAGGGATTAAATATGGTTCTTCACAATATCCCGCACCTGAATGATTCGTCAAAAGCCGAACAGGCACAGCCAGGCTCCCGACTGAGAGA
>CAZVFT010000033.1:0-24445 GCA_964626495.1 uncultured bacterium | reverse complement strand
ATTGTGCAGGCTGCCAGGGTAAGCTATGGAAAAGGGACGACGAAAGTGAGTCGTGACCGGGCGCTCATTCGGTATCTTATGCGTCACGGACATACCACTCCTTTTGAAATGGTTGAACTCAAATTCCATTGTAAAATACCGATTTTCGTAGCCCGTCAGTGGGTTCGGCATCGTACAGCGAATATCAACGAATACAGTTTACGCTACTCCGAAGCAAGGGATGAGTTCTATATCCCGGAAAAGGGCGACATTCATTTCCAGAGTAAGTTTAACGTGCAAGGACGGGACACGACTGAAGCTCCTGAAAATCTGAAAGATAAGGTTGTTGCTTACTTCAAGGAAATGTCTGACAGGAGTTTTGAAATGTATAGTGAATTGAATGAAGCTGGTATCGCTCGTGAATTGGCGCGAGCCATTCTGCCCGTCAATATCTATACAGAATGGTACTGGAAAAACGATCTCCACAATATATTTCATTTTCTTCACCTTAGAATGGACAGTCACGCTCAGTACGAAATCCGGGTATATGCAAATGCTATGGCTAAGCTGGTAAAAAGTATAGCTCCGATTGCTTATGAGGCTTTTGAGGATTATGTTGTAAACGGAATGAGATTTTCGAAACTTGAAAAGGGCATGTTTTCAAAGAGAATACCTGAAAATGCTCTGGAAGATATCCTGGAAGATATAGCCTATAAAATAGTGACAACCTTACATCGTAATAAACCACGCTCTAAGGATGAGCTTTTTGAGCTTTATCAAAGGAACGGAGGTAACGACAGTCAGACAGATTTTAATCTGAAATGGACTGCCAGTGAAATCGAAACCGGGAATGTGTTTGAACTTCGGGAAATCCAGAAAAAACTAATAGAACTAAAATAAATGTGATTATGCCCATTTCTACAATAGGATGCTGTATAAAATGGATTGTTTGAATATGTAACTCATCATTTACGATAAACTATGCCAAAAATATCATCAGCACAATCTCATCACACACTTGGTCATCGGCAGCGTTTGCGTGATAGATTTTTAAAATCTGGTCTGGAAGGCTTTCACGACTACGAGATTGTTGAGTTATTGCTTACACTCGGAACCCCACGGAAAGATTGTAAACAAATTGCTAAAAATGTGATGAAAAAGTTTGGGTCCATTCGGGCAGTATTGGAAGCTCCTGTTGAAGAATTGAAGCAAGTCGAGGGGCTTGGAAGTAAAAATGTATTCGGTCTAAAACTTGCCCGAGCCATTGCTTTAAAATATTTGGGGGAAAGGGTAGAAGGGAAAGATTTTATCCGCTCATCTGAGGAGGTGATCAACTACCTTCGTTTAAATCTTCGTGATCGAAGCAGGGAAGTATTCGTAATCATTTATCTTAATGGCAGAAATCAGATTATGGAGATGGAAGAGCTGTTTTCGGGCACATTGACTGCTTCTGCGGTATATCCCAGAGAAGTGGTAAAAGGTTCTCTTCGGAATAAAGCTGCTGCCCTGGTTTTTGTCCATAATCATCCTTCAGGAAACAGGCAGCCCTCTAAGGAGGATATCGAAATCACAAAGAAGCTTAAAGAAGCAGCACTGACTATAGATGTGGTTGTGCACGATCACCTGATTATTGCTGGAGATGAATACTATTCATTTGCTGATCACGGACTTTTGTAATACACAATATTTTCCCTTCTTGCAATATGGGGTAAGACCTCCCTAAATTTGTTAAAATAAAATGTAAAATCAGGAAATTGAAGATATGGCAAAGACATTCATAGCAGGACCAAAAGGGGATAACATCCGTTCTGACCTTCGGGTTACCTATACCGTTGAGCAATATCCCATTAAAATAGAAATCACCAGCAAAGTTGATGTTCTATATAGAACCTCCATCAAAAAACAAGCAGAAGATATTTGCAGAGATCTGGGAGTTAAGACGGGAAAACTTGTTATCGAAGATTTTGGAGCTCTTCCGTTTGTAATTTCTGCACGAATCGAAGCAGTATTAAAAAAGGCTTATCCCAATCTTGTCAATGAAGCTCTACCGGAAATGAAGGAACATTGCTTGTATTCCTCGTCCAGAGATCGCTTCCGCCGCAGCCGTCTCTATCTGCCCGGCAATCAACCAAAGCTGATGCTTAATGCTGGTATCCATCAACCTGATGGGATCATCCTTGACTTGGAGGATGCGGTGGCACCGTCTCAAAAGGAGGATACACGTTTCATCGTTCGGAATGCGCTGCGCACGTTGGATTTCTTTGGTGCTGAACGGATGGTGCGTATCAATCAGGGTGAGATGGGATTGAAAGACCTTGAGTTTATTGTCGCGCACAACGTGCATTTGGTGCTGGTACCGAAAGTAGAGAGCACCGAACAGATTATTGCTGTAGATGAGAAGATTGCTGAGATTAGTAAAATCCACGGACGAACCGAACCGGTATTTCTCATGCCGATTATTGAAAGCGGACGTGGTATCTTGAAGGCTCTTGAGATTGCCGAAGCTTCCCGGAATAATGTAGCTCTTGCCATCGGATTAGAAGATTACACTGCTGACATTGGTACAAAACGGACGAACGAAGGGTCAGAATCCTTTTTTGCACGAAGTATGATCGTAAATGCAGCACGAGCTGCAGGGTTGCAACCCATCGACACCGTGTTCAGTGATGTGGGTGATGAAGAAGGTTTGCGGAAATCCGTGCGAGAAGCCAAGGCACTTGGGTTCGACGGCAAGGGATGTATCCATCCGCGGCAGATTCTACCCATCCACGATGAATTTGCGCCGAGTGAAGCTGAAATCGAAAAAGCAAAAAAAATCGTACTGGCTTTTGATGAAGCTGAAGCAAAAGGACTTGGGGTTGTTTCTCTGGCAAGTAAAATGATTGATCCGCCGGTAGTGAAACGGGCACAGCATACGGTAAAACTGGCAATTACTACAGAGCTGTTGAGTGAGAATTGGAAGGAAGATGTTTAACCGCAAAGGTCGCAGAGAAACGCTGATAAAAAATAAACTCTGTAAACTCTGAGTACTCTGTTGTGGAATCGAAAGGAAGGGAATAAAATGATTAGTGCAAATGATAAGAAAATCATCTCTGATTGTGCAAAAATATATGGAGTAGAAACAGTAATTTTATTTGGTTCATCCTTAACCAGGGAAAAATCAAATGATATTGATTTAGGTGTAAAAGGTATTGCGCCAGAGAAGTTTTTTTCATTTTATGCGGAATTATTTCGCAAATGTTCTCTGCCGGTTGATTTAGTAGACTTATCAAAAAAATCATTATTTAATGATTTGATTGAAAGAGATGGAGAGGTGATTTATGGTTAAACTGTCAGAAAAAATACGAGCTGAAATTGAAAACATTGAAATAACGCTGGGGAAACTGGATGCAGTTCTTGAGGTGAAAGAAAAGGATTTTCCTGAATTGGCTGCATTAGCTACTATTCTTCAAAATTTCTATAATGGGGTGGAAAATATTCTAAAACAAATTCTAAATGAGCAAGATATTCATATAGCGAAGTCAGGGAATTGGCATAAAGATTTACTCCAAACTGTAGGTGAAAAACAAATATTATCTGAAACATTAATAAATGAACTTTTCGAATATCTAACTTTCCGACATTATTTTGTACATAGTTATGCTATTCAGTTAGAAGAAACACCATTGATAAATCTCACAGATAAACTCAATTCAATTTGGGAGGGATTTTTATCAGAAATTCAATCCTATCATATAAATTAGTGTAATTCGTGAAATTCGCGGTTAGGAGCAAAATGGGACAAAAATTAAAATTAGTAAAAAATGCTACTGGAAGAATGGTTCCGATTGAAATAAATGGAGTCAAACAAACACCTTTTCAGGGTGTATGTAAATACAAGCCCGAAGGAAACAAAGCAGCACCGCCAATACGTTCATGTTCAGACTATCCTGCAGATGGGAACAAAGTGGTTGGTTCCCTCAAAGAAGCACTGGAAAAATGTGGACTCAAGGATGGGATGACGATTTCATCGCATCACCATTTTCGGAATGGTGATCTGGTGATGAACCAGGTGTTTGATATCGCCGCTGATAAGGGAGTGAAAGATTTGATGTGGTTTCCATCAGCCGCATTTCCATGCCATGAGTCGATGATTGAACACATGAAAAATGGCGTGATTCATCATATCGAGGGTTCGCTGAATGGTCCACTTGGGAAATACGCTTCTGAAGGAAATATGAAAGGTCTGGCGGTGCTTCGTTCTCACGGTGGGCGATGGCAGGCGGTTCAGGATGGGGAAGTCCACATTGATATTGCAGTGATTGCTGCTCCGACTGCAGATATGCTTGGAAATGCAACGGGTGATAGAGGTCCATCTGCGTGCGGTTTACTTGGGTTTGGTTTAGTGGATTCCATTTATGCTGATAAAGTGATTGTGGTAACCGATAATTTGGTTCCTTTCCCGTGTGTGCCGTGGCAAATTCAGGGGCAAAATGTGGATTATGTGGTTGTTCTGGATAAAGTTGGTGAACCGGAAAAAATTATCTCCGGTACGACAAAATTAACAAAATCACCTGATAGACTTTATATTGCTGAACTGACTGCAAAATTGGTTATTGAAGCCGGAATTATGAAAGATGGATTCAGCTTTCAGGCAGGAGCTGGTGGGACGGCTCTGGCTTTTGCTATCTATCTGAAAGAGATGATGAAGGAAGCTGGAATTAAAGCTCGTTTCATCCGGGGTGGATCTACAAAGTATCTGGTTGAAATGCTGGAAGAGGGTCTCACCGATTTTATTCTGGATGGACAGACCTTTGATTTAGAAGGCATCCGTTCTATGAGGGAGAATTTTGGTCACGTGAATACATCACCATTTACCAGTTACAACTGGCATGGTAAGGGAAATTTCGCCAGCATGGTAGATGCGGTAGTTCTGGGAGCAACCGAAGTTGATGTGAATTTTAATGCAAATGTTGTTACGCATTCCGATGGAATGATGTTGCACGGCATCGGTGGTTGGCAGAATTGTCTTTTCAGCAAATGCACGATACTGCCTATCCCGGCATTTCGGAATCGGATTCCGATTATCGTGGATGAAGTAACCACGGTGGTTGGTCCGGGGGAACTTATTGATGTAATTGTTACCGAACGCGGTATTGCCATCAACCCACTGCGACAAGATTTAATTAATGCGACCAAAGACAGCGATTTACCGATTCGACCCATTGAAGATATCAAAGCAGAAGTGGATAACCTCATCGGCGGACCACCGGCAAAACCAAAACTTACAGATGAAATCGTCGGTGTAGTCAAATGGGTGGATGGGACGGTGCTTGATTCGATTTTTAAAATAAAACAATAACCGCAAAGGTCGCAGAGAATCGCAAAGAAGGAATCAAGCTTTGAATGAGAATGAGATTTCAAAAAAAGTAATTGGCGCAGCAATAGAAGTGCATCGTCACTTAGGTCCCGGATTGTTGGAATCTGCATATGAAGCAGCATTACTAAAAGAATTACAACTACAGAGAATAAAAGCACTTCATCAGGTGGAACTTCCGGTAGAATATAAAGGAATTAAATGCGATATAGGTTACCGCATTGACTTATTAGTTGAAGACAAAGTCATAATTGAATTAAAATCGGTCAAATCTTTGGACGAAGTTCACATGGCTCAAATTTTAACCTATTTGAAATTAGTGGATAAACGGTTAGGTCTTTTGATAAATTTTAATGTAACTGTATTGAAGGATGGAATAAAAAGAGTCGTAAACAATTTGTAAGCAATATCATTAGCAGAGTTAAAGAGGAATAACAATTAACTTTGCGTTCCTTGGCGATCTTTGCGGTTAAGATAGAAAGGGAACAATGAAAGAAAAAATATTAAAAATCTGGCCAGAAATTAACTGGATCAAAGATAAAGAAATTCGTGAGAAAACACTTAACGCTTGGGCGTGGACAATTAAAAACAGTGTGCTCACCCCCGAAGATTTGGAAACCATTCCGTTTTCATTGCTCATCAAAGATTGTGATGTATCGTTTATGAATCATAAACGTACCTGTGTTCAACTTGCTGTTGACATTGCCAAACGGATGAAGGAGAACTTCGGTGATGAGATTGATATTGATATGGATATACTTATTTCCGGAGCTATTCTTATCGACATTGGCAAACTGCTGGAATATGAAATCGTGGATGGTAAACTCACCACAAGTGACTACGGGAGTAAAGTCAGACATCCGTTCAGCGGACTTGCCATTGCTCACAGGTTCGATCTTCCGCCGGATGTCCAGCACATCATCGGAACACACTCTAAGGAAGGTGACTTAGGCAAACGCACGGTGGAATCCATAATCGTTCACCATGCGGACTTTGTGTCATTTGAACCGTTTAAAGTGTGAATATTACACCGTTGTCGCAGAGATTTTCAAGAAATTATTCTCTGTAAACTCAGCATTCTTCAAGGATAAAAGGGAATTATGGGACAGAACTTAGTCGAAAAATTCGCACAAAAATATACCATCGGATTGGAACCCGATCAGAAAGTCCACAGCGGCGATTACATCTTCATCAAACCAGCTCATGTAATGACCCACGACAATACCGGTGCGGTGATGAAAAAATTCAAAGATATTGAAGCTAAAAAGATAGCAAAACCACGACAACCGGTTTTCGCGCTGGATCATAATGTGCAGGATACATCCGAAGCGAACCTGAAGAAGTACGCTGACATCGAAGCCTTTGCCAAAGAAATGGACGTGGATTTCTATCCTGCTGGGCGGGGAATTGGACATCAGATAATATGCGAAGAGGGCTACGTCTGGCCGGGGACGATGGTGGTGGCGTCAGACAGTCACACTAATATGTATGGAGGGCTTGGAGTTTTGGGCACGCCTGTTGTTCGGACGGATGCCGCCGCACTCTGGGCGACAGGACAGACGTGGTGGCAGGTCCCGCCTGTTGCAAAAGTGGAGCTGACCGGAAAACTCAAGGCAGGCGTAACTGGCAAGGATGTTATTCTGGCGATCTGTGGATATTTCAATAACGATGAAGCACTAAACCATGCGCTTGATTTTTCAGGTGAAGGACTGTCACAATTCTCAATAGATCAACGGTTAACGATTGCTAATATGACCACAGAATGGGGAGCGCTTGCGGGTGTCTTTCCGATTGATGAAATTACGATTCAATGGCTTCGTGACCGTGCCGATTTTATTGAAAAACGTGGAATTGCAGGTGTTCCATCTGATGCAGATGCAATGAGTGGTGTTCACCCAAGAATCAATCACGCACACATCGATGAATTGGAGAGAAATATCCCAACCACAGATGAAGATGCGCATTATGCAAAAACATTTACGATTGATTTATCGTCAATCCAACCATTTATTGCGGGACCAGATAATCTAAAAACCACGATGACGATTACCGAAGCGACGAAGAAGGGTATAAAAATTGATAAAGCGTATCTGGTTTCGTGTGTGAATTCTCGCGTAGAAGATTTAGCTCAAGCTGCTGAAGTGGCTTCGGGCAAACAAGTCGCAGATGGTGTGGAATTCTATGTCGCCGCAGCATCGAGTGAAGTCCAAGCCGAAAGTGAACGACGCGGTGATTGGCAGAAATTAGTAGATACAGGTGCCATTACACTCCCGCCCGGGTGCGGAATGTGCATTGGTCTGGGTATTGGATTGTTGGAAAAACATGAAGTGGGAATTTCAGCAACCAATCGGAATTTTAAAGGACGGATGGGTGACCCAACAGCAAAAGTGTATCTGGCATCGCCGGCTGTAGTTGCAGCATCGGCGATTGCTGGAGAAATTGCTCCTCCCTACGAATTTGACGATACAAAACCGATGGGAGAAATGATTGTTCACCCCAAACCGTCAATCGAGGAAAGTGTTGTCAATGTATTAGATGGCTTCCCCGCAAAACTCTCTGGTGAATTGATTTTCTGTCATCAGGATAATCTGAATACAGACGGAATTTATCCGGGGAAATACACTTACATTGATGATTTTACTCCTGAGCAACAGGCGGAAGTGGTAATGGAGAATTACGATCCCGATTTCGGGGAGATCGTAAAAGAAGGAGATTTTATAGTAGGTGGTTACAACTTTGGCACCGGATCATCCCGGGAACAGGCAGCTACTGCTCTCAAATATCGTGGAATAAAACTTGTGCTGGCGGGATCGTTCTCGGAAACCTATAAAAGGAACGCTATCAATAACGGATTTTTAGTACTGGAAGCTCCCGAATTGTCTGATGATCTGAAGGCTGAATTCGGAATGGACAAACTGACTATCCGGACAGGGTGGATGGCAACGCTGGATTTTCGAAAAACGTCGATTTTTGTGAATGGTAAAACTTATTCCATCAACCCCGTGGGTACAGCTGCCCAGGAATTGATTCTCACTGACGGATTGGAAAACTGGGTGAAGGAACAGATTTCATAAACAAACCGCTGAGTTCGCAAAGAACACAAATTATAAAAAAGTTAAAACAGTGAACTGGTTTTCTAAAATTTTAATCAAGAGAATATTCTCAAATGTTTCGGACTTTCAAGATATACAAGTCCGGCAAAAGGTGGGCGCTCTGGAAGGGTGGATTTCAGCGGTTTCCAATGTTGTTCTGTTCGGGATAAAAATTGTAATTGGAATAGCGGTGAACAGTATCGCTCTCATTGCAGATGCTTTCCATACTCTTGCTGACAGCGTCAGTTCCGTCGTGATTATCTTCAGCTTTCGATTGATTGGGAAAAAACCAGATCCTGATCATCCTTATGGCTACGGACGAGCGGAATACATAGCCACGTTGATCCTTTCCATGTTGATTGTTGTCACAGGTGTGGAATTGGTCAAATCCTCTGTGGGGAGAATCCTCTCACCAGAAATATCCAGTACCAGTGTGATTCTAATTCTGATTGTTCTTGGAACTGTAATGTTCAAGGAGTTGCTGGCAAGACTGTCTTTCGATTTTGGGGAACTCATCAGCTCTGACTCTCTGAAAGCAGAAGCGCTGCATCATCGGTCTGATGTATTTGCCTCTCTGCTGGCGGTGGGTTCGATGGTTTTAGCTAATTTAGGTTTCTATAAATGGGATGGAATTTTAGGGATTGGGGTTGGCTTATTTGTCGTCTGGACAGGATTTTCCATCGGTCGGGAAGCTATTGATTCGCTTCTAGGAAAACCACCCAGCAAAGAACTTTTGGAAAGGGTGAGATCCATTGCTTTGAATGTAAAGAGAGTATTGAACGTTCATGATCTAGTTATACACAGTTATGGTCACAATCGCTTTATTTCTCTTCACATTGAAATTCCCGAAGAAGCAACCCAACTGGAAGCTCACGACATTGCGGAAGAGGTGATGGCAAAACTGGAAGATACAATGGCATCCAATGTGACGGTACATATGGATCCTGTCACTACCAAAGGAGAACAGGCAAATAAAATTCAGTCCTATCTGGAAGAGGTGATAAAGAAGGAACCAGCCATAGATTCTTACCATGATTTCAGGATTGTTAAGTCTGGAGATCACAATATGATTCTTGTGGAACTCTTTGTAAATCCGATCACCAGTGTGGAGGAACAGAAACGAATTAAGGAATTCATATCAGGATTGCTAAAAAACCAATTTTCATCTTTTGATACGAGAGTCTATGTGGTGGTTCCAATTCATTAGATATTTAAGTGATATTGTTTAGATGAATAAAAAACAAATATAATTCTGGAGGAAACAAATGGCGAAATATAAAATAGCATGGCTGCCCGGTGACGGGGTTGGAAACGATGTTATGGAATGTGCGAGGTTGGTCCTGGATACTTTAAAGTTCGATGCAGAATATATTCATGGAGACATCGGATGGGAATTTTGGAAATCGGAGGGAAATGCTCTTCCCGAACGAACGAAAGAGATGATGAAAACGACAGATTGCACCCTATTTGGTGCCATAACATCGAAACCAAAAGAGGAAGCTGCAAAAGAATTGGATCCTGAACTGCAAGATAAAGGATACGTTTACTTCAGTCCCATTGTTCAGCTTCGTCAGGAGTTTAGTCTGCATACCAATCTTCGTCCCTGCAAAGCATATCCGGGAAATCCATTGAACTATCGTGACGATATCGACATTGTGATTTTCCGTGAAAATACTGAGGGAATGTACGGCGGCGTGGAATTTTTTCCCCTTCCCGAGGAGGTTTTCCATGCCCTTGACAGCAATCATCCCAAGATGAAAAAGTTTGAAAAGTTTGGATTGAAAAACATTGCCTTGTCAACCCGTATCATGACAAAACAGGGATGCGAAAATATTGTTACGCAAGCCTTTGAGTATGCAAAAAAGTTTGGGCGAAAATCTGTGACGGTGGTGGATAAACCAAATGTCCTCCGCGAAACGGGGGGATTAATGATCCGAACAGCCAGAAAGGTTGCAAAAAGTTATCCCGATATTGAATTGTGGGAAACCAACATAGATGCTCAATGTATGTGGCTAGTGAAGAATCCTCAGGATTATGAAGTGTTGGTGGCGGAGAATATGTTTGGGGATATCCTTTCCGATTTGTGTGCGCAGCTGGTTGGGGGACTTGGGTTTGCCTGCAGTGCAAATATGGGAGATAATTATGCCGTCTTTGAACCAACCCATGGATCTGCCCCGAAATATGCCGGTCAGTACAAAGTGAATCCTATTGCCATGCTTTTGACGACAAAGATGATGCTGGATTGGCTGGGAGAGAAGGAAAAGGCAATCTCACTTGAAAAAGCGGTGGCTGAAGTGATTGCCGAAGAGCTTGTCCTGACATACGATATGGGTGGAACAAATAACAGCCTGGAAGTGGCAAATGCGGTAGCGGAGAAACTTTAGTTTAAATCACAAAAGGATAAAATAGTATTGACTATATTAAGCGTATAGTATATATTATTAACAGATATTAGTATAGATAATTATGGAGAATAATTATGCATAGAGTTATGATTACCTTGCCAGAGGATTTGTTAACTAAAGTAGATTCCTATACCAGGAAAGTGGGGAAGAAACGAAGCGGAGTGATTCGGGATGCACTAAGGTTGTTTTTAGAATATCAACGTCAAAGGGAATTTGAGGCACTGTTAAAAGAAAGCTACGAATATACCTCAAATAAACCAAATATAGCTGAAGAAGCTCTTGCTGCACAATTAGCCTCTCTTTCAGATGAATAGTGGAAAAGGACAGCAATTTTTCCGAGGGGATATCGTTCTTTTCAAATTTCCCCTCATTACTGATTACACAAGGTACAAGGAAAGACCAGCGTTCGTTATCCAGAACGATATTGGGAATAGATATAGCAGAAACGTGATTGTTGCTTCCATTTCAACGAAGGTTCCGAAAAGACACTATCCCACACATTTACATATCTCTGCTGATGATATAGAAGCTGGATTAGAAAAGGATTCGATTGTTCAGTTTGAGAATATTCTGACGATTCCAAAACGGCTGGCTGTTCGAAAACTTGGAGTTATTCCTGAAAAACAGATTAATTCGGTAGATCATTGTATCAAAGTAAGTTTAGGGATAGCGAGGTGATCAGTCAGGAGCCGGATAAGATTGCCCATCAGTCGGACGCATGACTGACAATAATGTGTGATAAAACAAAATAAGGGAATAAGTATGGAAAAAACAATCTCAAGACAAATTGCTGAATTTGCGTTGGAACTAAAATATGAAGATCTCCCCAAAAAGGTCGTAGAAGAAGTTAAACGATATCTCTATGATTCCATCGGGTGTGCCTATGGGGGATATCACACGAGAGATGTGAATATTCTCCGGGATATTTATCTGGAGATGGGAGGAAAAGAGGAAGCTACCCTCATCGGTTTTGGAGATAAAATGCCTGCTGTCAATGCGACACTAATAAATTCCCTTATGGTTCGAGCTTTAGATTTTAATGATATTTACTGGAAGGAAGATCCCAGTCATCCGTCAGACCTCATTCCTGCTACTCTTGCTATAGGAGAACTTGTGGATGCTTCTATGAAGGATGTAATTATTGCCATTGTTCTGGCGTACGAGTTTGAGCAAAGGTTGTGTGAATTTGCAGTTCCCGGCATCCGTGAACGGAAGTGGCATCATGCCACATTGACACAGTTCGTTTCTCCCATCGTTGCAGGAAAACTTCTTAGTCTATCTAAAGATGAGATGGTGAATGCTATTGGTATCTCCGGCAGTCACAGCCACACCATCGGTTGCCCAACAGCCGGACATCTGACTATGATGAAAAACACGGTTGACCCTATGGCAGTACAGGCTGGCGTTTTTGCGGCGCTTATGGCACAGAAAGGATACACGGGAACGGAAGCTGTGTTTGAGGGAAAAGAAGGATTTATGGATGTTTACGGTTCTGACTGGGATGTGGATAGGCTGGTTGGCAATCTTGGAGATTCATACAAGATTTTAGATTGTTCGATGAAGGCATTCCCTACTGAAGCACTTACACATACCCATTTATCTGCAACACTGAAAGTGGTGAAGGAAAATGATATCCAGACAGAAGATATTGATGAGGTGATTGTCACCACCATTGCGAGAGCATGTGATATTTTATTTGATCCGCATAAGTACGAACCAAAAACCAGGGAGACAGCTGACCACTCCCTTCCCTATTGCATTGCCCGAGCGATTCTCGATGGGGAAGTCACCACAGCAAGTTTTGAAGAATCTAAGATCAGGGATACAAGACTCAAAAAGTTCGTTCATAAAATCAAAGGTGAAGCCAGCGAAGAATTCGAGAATATGTTTCCTGAAAAACAGCCTTCAAAAGTGACAATAAAAACAGTAGTTGGTGAGGAATATTCCGTTTACCTTGAGTATCCTAAAGGAGATCCTCGGGAACCTATGACTATGGAAGACCTCGAAGCTAAATTCAATTCGTTAGTTTCAGATAAGTTTGATGAAGAAGAACTTGAGCGGTTGAAGGAGACGATTTTCAATTGTGGTGAATTTTCAGCTCGTGACTTCATGGAAATGTTGATTGTTAATGAATAGAACACAGATTTGACGGATCATACGGATCTACACCGTTAATCCTTGCAAAGCTGTTCACTCTTTCGAATCACAAAGAGTGCGTAACAATTTCACAGAGCGAATCCGTGTCATCCGTCTATAAAATGATTTAATCTGGTGGTGAAGGATCACCCTCACCTTAATCCTCTTCCGCCAGCTGGCGGAGAGAGGAGATTTACAAAGGCAACAATCATCAGTGGGCTGGCTAATCCTTCTCCCCCTTGAGGGGGGAGAAGAAAAGAGGGGGTGAATCGAGGTTTTTAGAAGAGGAAAGTTTTTATGTGGTGGCTAATTATGGAAGAATGGACGTGCTATACTTTCTTTATCTTGATTCCTGTCCGGATACCACAAGTATTAAATTCAATCCGTCAAGAGCCGGACAGGTACGTTTAGTAATTATTTTTAAAACTGGTAAATTAAATCGGATTAACAATGTCAAGACCTGAGTTCAAAGAAGGTATTTATAACTATTGCGATTACATCTGTGAGAAGTGTGCTTACACAGACAGGTGCTATCTCTACTGGTCTGAAAGACACCCGGATGAGGCAAGAAAGGATCTGGAAAAGACATTTGACAGGATGGAAGAGTTATTCGGGGAAGAAGATTTTGAAGTTGACGAAGAGTGGCAGGAATCCTTTGAAGAAAAACAGAAAAGAAAGCAGGAAGAAGAACGCACCGAAAAAATTATTGCACCAGCAAGGAAGATATTTAAGATTGCACATCCTATCCTTGAAAAATTAAGTCCTGATTATGATGAAAGTAGTGACAGGTTAAGAGATGCATTTGATAAGATTTCTGCCAATTATGCACTGATCAGCGCTAAATATTACCGTGCTGCTCATAACCTGCCGGAGAATGTGGATGAAATGATAGATGAGATTGAATACTGGGGTTTAACGGACAGTGAGAATACTTTTCTTGCGATGAAAGGATTTATTTGGAATTTAAAGGATGGATGCAGATTACTTGTCAGTGAGCTTCCTGAATGTGAAAAGAAATGTAGTAAAATTGTAGAGCTGGCAGATTTAATTTTTAACCGAATTGAGAATAAACATTTACCGTTAGTTCAGAAGTTAATCCAAAAAAATCGAGACAGGTTTGAGGAAGATTCGTAATACACTTGTCTCTCTCTACAGTGATGAATCTGGCTATAAGGTTTGTTCAGAGTATTCCCCATAGACTTCTCGAAGCGTATCGGATATTTCACCTAAAGTCACTTGGGATTTTACTGCGTGAATGATGTGAGGGATTAGATTATCTTCCTCCTTGGCAGCATTTGCGAGGGAGTCCCGGGCTGAAGATACAGAGAGATTATCTCGGTCTTCTTTGAATTTTTTAACTCTTTTTACCTGTCGATTGACAGCTTCCAAATCGATTTCCAGTGTGGAAGATTGTATTAAATTATCGGATTGAAATTTATTTAGACCTACTATAATCTGTTTGTTCGAATCAATGAGCTTTTGAGATTCATAGGCACTCTCGATAATTTTATTTTGTATGAACCCCTTTTCAATCGCTTTTACAGCACCGCCCATCTGAATAATGTTATCAATTATTTTTTTGGCATCAGATTCCAGTTGATTTGTTAAATCCTCAACGTAATATGACCCACCAAGGGGATCAACCTCGTTAGTAACTCCAGACTCATAAGCAATGATTTGTTGGGTGCGAAGGGCTAAATTTACAGATTCCTCTGTTGGAAGAGAGATGGCTTCGTCGCGGGCATTGGTGTGAAGGGATTGTGTCCCTCCCAATACTGCAGCCAGTGCCTCATAGGCAGTTCGTACAACATTATTATCTGCCTGCTGAGCTGTAAGTGTGGAACCTGCCGTCTGAATGTGAAACCTGCACATCATTGCTTTTAGGCTTTTTGTACTGAATCGTTCTTTCATAATCTTAGCCCATAACCGCCGTGCAGCCCGGAACTTTGCTACTTCTTCAAAGAGATTACGGTGAGCATTGAAGAAAAAGGATAGTCTGGGAGCAAAATCGTCCACATTCAATCCCCGATCTACAGCTGCCTGAACATAAGCGATACCGTTGGCGAACGTAAATGCTAGTTCTTGGGCAGCTGTGGAACCCGCCTCCCGAACGTGATAGCCAGAAATAGATATGGTGTTCCATTTGGGCATATGCTGGTGACAGAATTCGAATATATCTGTGACAATCTTCAAACTCGGTTCAGGCGGAAAGATGTACGTTCCTCTAGCAATGTATTCCTTGAGAATGTCATTTTGAATTGTTCCTCTCAAATTTTCAATGCTAATACCCTGTTCCTCTGCCGTAACAATGTAGAGAGCTAACAAAATGGGAGCTGTGGCATTAATGGTCATTGAGGTGGAAACAGCATCCAGAGGAATTTTGTCGAAAAGGATTTTCGTATCTTCAAGAGTAGAGATAGCAACGCCCACTCTCCCCACTTCTCCTTCCGCCATCGGGTGATCAGAATCGTATCCAATCTGTGTTGGAAGATCAAAAGCAACCGACAGTCCGGTCATACCCTGATCTAAAAGGTAGCGATACCGCTTATTTGACACCTCAGCGGAAGCAAAACCGGCATACTGGCGCATAGTCCAGAGCCGGTCTTTGTACATATTGGGGTGAATACCTCGGGTAAACGGAAATTTGCCCGCTTTTTCTTTTGACATTATGTTTCTTTCTTCAGGTAAATCATTGTTCCTTTTTGATCTGTTGGTAAGCTGTATTGATGGTTTTGAATTTTTCTTCAGCAAGGTGTTTCAGCTCATCGCCCAGATGGGCTACCTTATCAGGATGATACTTATTTGCCATTTTTCGGTAAGCTCGTTTAATTTCTTCGGGAGAGGCATCGGTATCGATTTCAAGAATTTTATAAGCAGAGGTAGTATCCTTGACGAACATAGCCTTGATAGATTCAAAATCAGGGTGGGAAACACCGAGGTAATTGGCAATTTTATGGATGGCATCAATTTCTTGAGGGTGAACATGCCCATCTGCCTGAGAAAGTCCAAAGAGAACATGAATCATCTCAAGGCGACTGGGGTGGTCCATATGACTTTTAACCTGACGGCAGATAGTAGGAAGGGAATAGTCCTGTTTGAGAATATCCTGAAAAAGAATCATCAGATCTCTTGTGTTTTCTCGTCCAAAATTCTGGAATAAAAATTGTTTGATATAATCCAGCTCAGATAGCAAAAGACGTTTGTCTGCTTTCATAACATATGCAAAGAGTACCAGTAGAGAAACAGCAAAATCCCCGGGTTTTGTCTGAGGGTAGGCAGGGGCAGATTCCCAGCTTCCCAAGCTTGGATATCCTCGTCTTTCTGATAATGCCGCCAGAGTAAATCCAACGATCCCACCAATTGGACCCGCAAGAACCCATCCTAATCCACCCCAGAGTAGTTGTTTACCCACGCTCATTTTCATTAAGCTCCAGTTGTATTAACAGGCAATTTTTTTCGACAGACTGTCCTTGTGAAACAAACACCTCTTTAATACAGCCTGTACTTGGAGAATCAATATCATTTTCCATTTTCATAGCTTCTAATACTAAAAGGTTTTCTCCCTTTTGAACAGATTGACCAGGTACGACGGCTATAAAGGATACAAGTCCGGGAATGGGCGCCAGAACCTCTCCATTGGAGACAGTCACCGAATCGGACATGCCAAACTTTTCCAGCAAGAGTTCATTTTCGTCCTTGATTTTTACAAAAAACACATTCTGGTCAATTGTAATGTTGTACCCATCAAAATGTTTCGTAATGGTAACATAGTAAGATTTTCCATTGATAATGAGTGAATATGAAAACGGAGTTAGCCGGACAAAATTGATGGATTGTCTATTATCATCCACTTCAAAAACAACCTCATTGCCAGAGAGAGAAAGCTGGCAATCAATAGGCTGATTTTCAATTATCGCCTGAAGTTTCAAGACAACTCTTCCTTTCTACCAATTAATTTCCACAATGAGGCTTCTGTTTTTTTTCTATTTGTGCTGGTGGGTTCTGGTATCATGTTGGTGGTGTGAATCCCGGCGACAGCACATGCAAGTTCTCTTTCAATGCCCATATTATCTTGTTTAAATCTGAGCAGTTCATCAAAAGATTTTTCGATGAAGTGGGTATTATAATTTCCGGTTTGAAACTGTCTATTGGAAATAACGGCAATGCAGAATGGAATGGTCGTTTCTATACCAACAATATGGCATTCTTTCAAAGCCCGTTTCATTCGATTGAGGGAATCTTTGCGCGAGTTTCCCCATGCGACAAGTTTGCCGAGAAGAGGATCATAGTGAGGAGTAATTTCCTGTCCCATCCGGATACCGTGGTCGAACCGAACTCCAAAGCCATCGGGAAGATGCAGCTCCTGTATGGTTCCTGTACTGGGGATAAAGTTATCAAATCCATTCTCAGCATAAATACGGCATTCGACGGCATGTCCTCTGTGACTAATGTATTCTTCATCAAGAGACAACTTTTTATCTGATGCCACGCGAATCTGTTCCCGAACAATATCAAATCCACAAATCATCTCCGTTACAGGGTGTTCAACCTGAAGGCGTGTATTCATCTCAAGGAAGTAAAAGTTTTTATTTTCATCCACAAGATATTCAACAGTTCCGGCTCCCACATAACCAGATTCAGCAACAATTTTTCTGGCACATTCTGCCATTTTCTTCCAGAGACTACGCGAGATGAAGGAGGACGGTGACTCCTCAATGAGCTTCTGATATCGCCTTTGGACGGAACATTCTCGCTCTGTGAAAGCTGCCACATTTCCGTGGGCATCAGCCATAAACTGGATCTCAATATGACGGGGATTGGGCAGGTATTTTTCAATGAATATGCGAGAGTCAGAGAATGAGGCCCCTGCTTCAGACATTGCCCGTTCAAGTGAAGAAGAAAGCTCCGCCGGTTTATTTACGATTCGCATTCCCTTTCCACCTCCGCCACCTACAGCTTTAAGAAGAATGGGGTATCCTATGGAGGATGCTATCTTTTTTGCTACCTTTTCATCCGTGACCTCTGATTCAGAACCCGGGGATACAGGAACATGAGCCCTCTTTGCTGTCTGACGGGCTTTTACTTTATCACCAAGGTTGATCATAGCATCAACGGGAGGGCCAATCCATATCAAATTAGCATCGATAACAGCTTGCGCAAATTTCGGATTTTCGGATAAAAAACCGTACCCCGGGTGAATACCTTCTGCTCCTGAAACTTTTGCCGATTCGATCAGTTTGTCTATGCGTAAGTAACTGTCGGTGGATGGAGCCGATCCGATTGGGTAAGCTTCCGTTGACATAAGAACATGGGGAGATTGACGATCTACATCTGAGTAGACAGCGACGGTTTGGATCCCCATTTCGTGGCAGGTGCGGATAATCCGCACAGCGATTTCACCACGATTTGCTATCAAAATCTTCTTCATTGTTAAAATAAAAATAACATATTTAATTTATCCATAAAAGTCCTATATTAATAACGATGAAACGGTATAAACTACTTCTTACCATCTGGTGGTTGAAGATCACAAGAAGGTTAAAAACCTCAGAGCATTTATTAGCAATTAAAAAAGAGGGGTCTGGAGTAAAAAATGCCCTCATTATTGTACCGGAAGGACATGAGAATTCTCGAACTGCCAGATATTTTTTGAAATCACTATATAAAAATAATAAGGTGGATTTACATTTTTTGATGGAAAACAGACTTTATCATACTTATAAAAACGTTTTTCGAAACAATGTAAAAACCTACAATATACATAGTGAAATTAGCTTGTTTCAACTTCCCCGAAAGGAATTTTTAAAGAGAGTACTTTCGAAACGATTTGATGCTGTTGTAGATATGCATCCTGAGTTTAAACTACCCACTGCCTATCTAACATATTTTTCAAATGCCCCCCTTCGTATAGGGTTTTCAAGTGAATTCTCCGAATATTTCTTTAACATAATCATAGATAAAAAACGGAACGATTTTATCGAAAAAGGATATCAAAAAATACAAAAACTATTAGGCATATGAACATACACATTTTTGAAAATCGACAGAGAGCTTTAAATCTCGAGCCCATTACCCTTACCCGTCCAACTTTTGAAGTACGGTGTGGGGCATTTACCTATTTTGAAAGGGTGAAATATCTATTCCCTGATGAACAAATTGTTTTTTTCGTCAGGGAAGAAATGAAGGAAGTAGTAGAGGAGAAATATCCCGGAATCAGGGTGAATCCTGCAGAAGTCAAATCAGGAATCTGGCTTGATGGAAGTACCTATTGGAATAGAGAAATGATAATGTCAATTATGAATTCCTCCGGTCATCTTTTTATTTCCAATGGAACTGTTGTCGGAGCTCACCTTGATGCCAAGACGGGATCAGAATGGCTGGAACAAGGTGGTCCCGTACTCGTCAATCCTGATTTATCTTTGCTTGAGAAGGAGATTTCTGTCCAAACCCTGGAATATCTCTGGGAATGCATCCATTTGAATGAGAAAGTTCTTGAAGAGGATAGCGTCCTTTTTGATCTGGGGATGTGTTTTGGTAATGTGGATGATGGTGCTCACATTGTGAATGAGAAAAATGCTTATATTGGCAAACGAAGCAAAATAAAAGCAGGCACCGTTCTGGATTCTGAAAACGGTCCAATTATCATTGGTGAAAACGTGACCATTCTTTCCAATAGCTACTTGCAGGGACCTCTTTATATTGGGGATGGCTGTGTGATCAAAGCGGGAGCGAGAATATATGGAGGGACTGCTATTGGACCGGGGTGCAAGATTGGCGGGGAAGTTGAAGCATCTATTTTTCAGGGCTGGAGCAATAAACAGCATGACGGTTTTATTGGTCATGCTTACATTGGCGAGTGGGTCAATCTTGGAGCTGATACAAATAACAGCGATCTTAAAAATAATTATTCGAATATTTCTGTTTTTGTGAATGGGAAAAATGTTGACACTGGGTCAAAATTTGTGGGTTTATTTATGGGAGACCATTCAAAGACAGGTATCAATACGATGTTTAATACGGGAACATCTGTGGGACCTGCCTCTAATATCGTGGGATATGGTTTTCCTCCTAAAAACATTCCGCCGTTCGCATGGGTAGTAAATAGGAAAATACGGCGACATCTTTTCAACAAATTTGTGGAAACAGCAAGGATTGTTAAAGAAAGACGGGAACAAGTATTTTCTTTAAGCGAAGAATTATTGTATAGACAAATTTTCGAAAAATCGTAAATATTTATGAGTCCACTCCGAAAAGGTGTTTTTACAAAAGTATGAGATTATTAACTTCATATATCGTTGAAGATAAACTTATTGCATTAGCCGTACCTACACTTCGTTTCGGCAGACAGGCGAGAATTAGAATAAACCTGTCAGGCTTTTGACTGATTAGCGGTTTCTTGAGTCCACTCATTTATCGTATAGAAAAAATATAATCAAAAAAGATTATTGTTGACGTATGTGATGACTCCGTTTATATTTACGCTCCGAATTTAGGGAGTTATAGATATAAAATGATATTAGAAGGGATCATTTGCCCAGAATGCCGAGTGCCTCTCGAAGAGAGTCAGTTACGGGAATCTCTAGTCTGTCCACACTGTAGAACAGATCTTAAGAACACAAAATACCTGCATTTTATTGAGTATCTCATTGCCAATGGAATTGTGAGTGATATTGATTTTTTTGATCTGAAACTCTACAAAGATGAGATTGAACGACTTGAACCTTCTGACGAGGAGGAAGTAAACCCTCAGGATTATGAGAAGAAGAAAGAAAGTTTTTCCCTGTTTGAAGACGAAATAGAACAGATAGCTTTGGAACAACAAAAAGAGGGTCCTCCCGTTGATGAGTGGGATGGTTTAGAGGAAGATTGGGAAGAATTTAATCGACGTGAAGAAGAGGAAAAAAAGAAATGAAGGAAAAAGTAAAAAAAAGTCAACAGATAAATATTCAAATTGATGATGATGTTGGAAGCGGAGAATACGCCAATTTTGTGGTTATTACTCATTCCCCTGCTGAATTTATCTTGGATTTTACACGAATTTTACCCGGGGTACCAAAAGCAAAGGTAAACAGTAGAATTGTTATGGCTCCACCTCATGTAAAGGCTTTTCTAAAAGCCCTTAATGACAACATTACTCGGTATGAAAGTAAGCACGGTGAAATAAAGACACAGGAGAGAAAATCTTTCTCAGATTTTGGAATGAAACCCCCTGACGACGTGCTGCCTAACTAATTATCCTGATAAATCTAATTTCGATACTGGTATAATACCTCATCATAAACGAGGGATAATACCAGTTTTTAATATATAATCCACCTGCGCTCTTTTTTTATTTCTCGGGTCTGGATGAGAAACCAGATGAACAATATTACCTGACCAAAGAGATAACCCAAAAGGGCGCCTCCTGCAACGTCTAAAGGATAATGTACTCCAGCATAAATGCGGGAAAATGCTACAAAGGTTGCAATGAGGAATAAAGTAGGCTTCAATTTATGATAAAAATACCCCAGAATAGCAGCAGTTATGAATGTATTTGCGGCGTGGTTTGAAGGAAAACCAAACTTACCTCCCTTTCCCATAAGAAGATTGACTGCATCGCCTAATTCGTGGGATGGTCGAATTCTACCGACCCACGGTTTTATCATCTGTGCTGAAATATAATCCGTAAGTCCCACTCCAATAAGAAGTATCAAACCAGCAATTCGACCTCGCTTTCTACCAAAAATCATTAATCCTAACCAGACACATAAAAGAGGAATAGCTATGATATGTTCTTCGGTTATGATGGGTATGATAGCGTCCAATACAGGATTTGAAAGAGTGCCATTAATCCAATGGAACAGAGCAAGATCCAGTTGTTTGACAAAGTCTATCATCAAGGGGAAAATAGAATGTATTACAATGGATTCAAAGACAATGATTCTTTGTTTGGATTTCATAAGGTTTGTAAATTTGTATTAAAGCAGGAGAAAATATGGCAGTCAATCAAGAACTTTTAGATATATTGTGTTGTCCTGAAACAAAAGAGGATGTTCATCTAATTTCAGAAGAAGAAGTCCAAAGGATTAATGCTTCTATTGATAAAGGTAACGGGAAAAAACGGAGTGGGGAAAACGAAACGGATCACATTCAAGGCGGACTTCTCAGGGAAGACGGGAAATACCTTTATGCCATCAGAGATGACATACCTATTATGCTCATTGATGAAGCCATTGACATGACTTCGGTAAAATGAGTGTTTCTATCAAAAAGTTCTTATCTTTCATAATAATATCGTGGGTTTTCTTAAGCCCAATTTTCCACACTATTCATTATGTTCATTTTCACGGCTGGATTAGTGATGTAGGGATCAGCTTCTGTAATGAAAACTGTGATGATCCTCATCATCAGAATCCAAATGTAAATCACGATTGGTGTCAGGTGTGGACAAACAATTTTCTATATCAGCACCTTCAAGAGACATCCTCATTTCAGCCTGTTCAATCATTTATTGCAGTCCCTTATATTTCCCTGCCACAACTGTTTTCTTCTTTACTCCCACCTTCCCGAGCACCTCCTTCCTGCTAACTCATACCTCATAGTACAGTCTTTATTATCTGCTTTTCTTAGCAGGTAAATACCAATTAATAGGAGTTGTATATGAAGAAATATTGCACCCTTGCGATTTTTATAATCAGCACATCAATGACATTGCTATTTGGTCAGAGCACAACTGCTTCAGGCGCATCAAATGTGATGAACCCTGCAATCAGCGCCAATGGACTTTTTCTTGGAGTGGCACACAATCCAATTTCTGACGAAGAGACAAACGGATTCAAAATTCAAGAGATGGAGTTACAATTCACTTCAATCGTTGACCCGTTTTTCAAAGCAGATGTAACTATGGCTCTTCATCCTCCACACGAACAAGACCATCATGGAATGTCAATTGACATTGAAGAAGGATTTCTTACTTTTCAATCTCTTCCGCGTGGATTTGGGCTTCGGACTGGGAAATTTTTGCTGCCATTTGGCAAGCACAATTCACTTCACACTCATCAGACACCATTTGTCAATGCGCCCGTTGGAGTAGAAGAAATTTTGGGCCATCACGCTGCGGCTGATGTTGGTTTTGAGTTGAGTTATTCCTTGCCGATGCCGTGGTATTCGGAAATTCTTGGAATTTTGATTGACGGTGGTGCAAACGAACTTTTTGACAAAAAAAGCAACTTTCCTGCTGCTGGCGGAAGATTTTCAAATCTGTGGGATATCTCAGATAATTCCACGATTGAATTTGGAAGTTCGGTGCTTTATGGACCAAAAGGTGAAGGACCACATCATCACGACGAAAATGGTGTAGAACATCACGACGAAGACGAGAATCTATTACTATACGGTCTTGATTTAACGTTCAAATGGAAAGACATCAGAGAAGCATACGGCAAAGCGTTCATATGGCAAAATGAGTTTTTGAGTCACGCTGGTGGTAACCACGCTGGATTTTACAGCATTCTGCAATACAAATTCGCCCGACGTTGGTGGACATCGGTTGGATTTAGTCAAGCCATTGAAGAAAAAACAAACGAGTACAAAACTCAAATCGCTTTTGTACCGAGTGAATTCAGTGCGGTGCGGCTGGAAGTGGTTTACACAGATTTTGAAAATGGTGATTACGACCTTGCGGTATATTTACAGATGAATTTCACCATCGGATCGCATCCTGCTCACCAATATTAAAAATGAATTTGAAACATACTTGCCTGTTGCAGGCAGAAAGACTCTGAGAACGTTGAGTTTTCGAAAAATTGATTTTACTCTCTGTGCTTTATGTGGTTCAGTTGATAAATAAATTGGAGGAAAGAATGAATAAAACAATCAAACAAATCGTGATTGGAATTTTGATGTTGATGATTTTCATCCCGACCATTTCCTTTGCGAAAAAAATAAAAGTCGCAGCGACCCTGCCTGACCTTGCTTCCATCACGGAAGCCGTTGGCGGAGAGAATGTCGAAGTTTCAGCAATTTGCAAAGGCTATCAAGATCCTCATTACCTTCAAGCAAAGCCGTCATACGCTCGCAAAATGAGCGACACTGACCTTTTGGTTTTCAACGGATTGGAACTTGAAATCGGCTGGCTTCCACCACTTATTGATGTGGCTCGCAATCCGCAAATCCGACCCGGCGCAATTGGCTGTCTTGATTGTTCAGAAGGAATTGAACTTCTTGAAATTCCGACTGGAAAGATTGACCGATCAAAAGGTGATATCCATCCACTCGGAAATCCACACTACACTCTTGATCCACGAAATGGTATCAAAATGGCTGAAACAATTGCAAATAGATTAGCGGAAATTGATCCGGAAAATGGGGATGAGTACTTCACAAACTTTGATAGTTTCAAATCAATGATGGATGTTAAAATTTCCAAGTGGGAGGAAAAGGCAAATCCACTCAAAGGTTATGAAATTGTCACATATCATAAACAATGGGAATATTTA